>JBHELG010000101.1:0-17695 GCA_046263195.1 Nitriliruptorales bacterium
GATGGTCATGCCGGGCGACAACACCCAGATGACCGTCGAACTCATCTCCCCCATCGCCATGTTCGAAGGCCTCCGCTTCGCCATCCGCGAAGGCGGACGCACCGTCGGCGCCGGACGCGTCACCAAAATCATCAAATAGACCTGCCGGTGGCGTTCCGGACCTGCGGGAAGTCCACCGCCATGAAAGAGAAGAATCATGCCGAAGTCCGACAAGCGCCCGAAGATCACCCTTGCGTGTACCGAATGCCGTGAGCGCAACTACATAACAACGAAGAACAAACAGAACCAGCGCGAGCGCATCGAGCTGCGCAAGTTCTGTCCGAGCTGTCGGACCCACCGGGTCCACCGCGAGACCCGCTAGGGTGGAGGCGCGAAGGGGCTGCTTGGGGGAGAGGTCGTAGTGGCGGTCCTGGGCCTGCCAGACGGCGACGGAACGGGTCGTACCTGACAGAGCGCAACCGAAAGACGAGGCACGGATTTCAATTGGCGCTCAACCGGTCCAAGGTCGGAACGACGTACCCGTCCTACCGATACGAAGTCTCGCGCGAGAAGATCCGCGAGTACGCCACCTCACTGGGTGAGACCGATCCCCGCTACCTCAGCGACGGTGAGGACTGCGTGGCCCCCCCTACCTTCGCCGCCTGCTTCACGGTGGCCAGGGGAGGCAACGCCCCCTTCGGGGATGCGGACCTTGGAGCCCACCTCAACCTATTGCACGGGGCGCAAGCGTTCATCTTCGGAGCGCGACCACTCAGGCCCGGCGACGTTCTCGTGTGCACCCCGAGGATCGCCGACATCTCCTCGTTCGGCGGCAGCGAGATCCTCAGCCTCGAAGTCGACTGCCGCTTCTCCGACAGCGACCAACGGGCGGTCCTGTCCCGGAGCACGATCGTGTTCATGGGCGACTCTGATAGTCAGCGCGGATGATGGAGGCCGGGCTCGAACTCCCGACCCTCGAGCACAGGGTCGAGGCCCTTGACGTCATCAGATACGCGGGAGCTTCAGGGGACTTCAATCCGCTCCACTGGGATCGGGGCTTCGCCAGCCATGCCAGCCCCACCGGCGACGTCATCGCGCACGGCATGTACGCGATGGGACTCGCGTCGCGCCTGTTGACGGCGTGGCTCGGCGGCCCGGAGCGTGTCCTCGAGTTGCAGGCCCGCTTCACGAATCCTTGGCCGGTCGGCGCCCTCGCCGTCTTGGGAGGACGTGTCGCAGCGATCGACGAGGGGGTGGCCACGGTGGAACTGTGGGGTCGGCGTGACGACGGTAAACGGATCCTGCGCGGAAGCGCGCGGGTCCACGCCGAGTGAACCGGCGGGGGATCCGTGCCGGGAGATCGAGTCGCGGAGTGGAGCAGGAACGGCGCGAGGGGAGCGGGTGGGGCTGGTTCGTTTGCCGGCGCCGAGGGGTCTCGTTATGCTGGCTGCGCTGACTTCTGGACCACTCGGCAGCACCATCAGCAGCGGTATGCGCGTGGTCTGTTCTGGTCGCCTGCGGACCGCGACTGAGCGACGTCAGTAGCCAGCGTCTCTCGATCCCCCCTAGCGGAACGCGACCAGGGAGATTAGGGGAGTAGCTCAATTGGCAGAGTCCCGGTCTCCAAAACCGGTGGTTGTGGGTTCGAGTCCCGCCTCCCCTGCCAGTTCCGCCGCACCCTCCCGGGCGAGCGCGAGCGGGACACCGAGAAGAGGCGCCACGCGCGTGCAGGGTGACGGCTCGTCCGGTCCCCGGGAGAAGGGTGCGACAAGGTGATGGGGTACCCATGAGCCGCCAGATGAAGCGCATCCAGGCGAGAGAGGAACGACGGGCTCAGCGCACGACCGACCAGCGTAGGGCCGAACGTGAAGAACTGATGCGAGGCCGCAGACGCACCTCGCCACGGGAGTTCCTGCGCGAAGTCCGCCAAGAACTGAAGAAGGTCGCATGGCCGGGGCGTCGTGAAGTCGTTGCCTACACCCTGGTCGTCCTCGTCGCGACCGCTGTGCTCACAGCCATCGTGTTTGGACTGGACTACGTCTTCGGTCGCCTCGTCTTCGCCATCTTCGGAAGCTGAAACATGAGCGATCACTTGCAGCAACCGTTCTCCGACGCCAAACGGGAGGACCTGCCCACCTCTGGTGAGTCGGACGCCTTCGACGTGGTGGCCCAGGAGGCAGGCGAGGTGCTGCCCGAGGCGGAGGATCAGCCGAGGTTGACCCCGACCGACGCGCCGGAGTTGCGACTCGAGGAGCACGCCGAGGGGCTCGCCGACGCCCTGCCTCCACGCGACGCCACTCCCACCTCGCCCGTCACCGACCCCGACCTCGTCACGAGCGACGACCTGCCCGACGTTCCCCCGCCCGACACCGGCGCTGACAACATCGAGACAGCTGCGGGTCCTACCCCCGAAGACCTCGACGTGCCCGCCGATCCCCGGCTGGGCGGGGGCCTCGAAGCGGTCACTCCCGCCCCACCGTCAGAGGTGGAGCCCGTTGACAGACTCCCGGCTGACCCTACCGCCGCCACGACCGACACCGACACGTCCGCCGACGAGCTCGACATGCTCCTCGATCTCGCCGGTGCGGATCATCCGTCGGCGGTGCTGACAGACACGTCAGCCGGTGACGGTCCCGACTCCACAACGGACGCTGTTGAAGTGTCGCGCGACAGCGGCACGGAGGCCGTGGCGAGCTTGGAAGAGACCGGTGTCGAAGAGGGGCCCGCCTCCGAGGCTCTGCGGCTGGTACCCCGCACCAGCGCCGATGTGCGTGACAAGCGTGACCTCATGCGCCTGCCAGGCGATTGGTACGTCGTGCACACCTACTCGGGATACGAGCAGCGTGTACGTGACAACCTCGAGAGCCGGGTCAGGGCACTCGGCCTCGAGGAGCGCATCTACGAGGTCGTCATACCGACCGAGGAAGTCACCGAGTTCAAGAAGGGCAAGAAGCAGGTTGTGCAGAAGAAGGTCTTCCCCGGCTACGTGCTCGTTCGCATGGACATGGACAAGGAGACGTGGGGGGTCGTGCGCAACACCCCCGCCGTGACCGGCTTCGTGGGGACGGCGGGTTCCGAACCGCTCCCTCTGTCGATCCGTGAGGTTGCTGAGATCCTTCGCATTCCGGAGGAGGCCAAGGTGGAGGCGGCTGAGGAGGTCGAGGAGGAGGTGGCCGAGCCCGCTGCCGAGGTCGACCTCGATATCGATGAGACGGTACGCGTCACCGCCGGTCCCTTCGCAGACTTTACGGGCACGATCGCCGAGATCAACCTCGACCAGCACAAGCTCAAGGTGCTCGTGTCCATCTTCGGGCGTGAGACGCCGGTTGAGCTCGGTTTCGATCAGGTCGCCAAACTTTGACCCCAGGGGCTTGCCCTGACCCGCGGCAGGACCCGCCCGGGTGACGAGCAGCGGGCTGGTTCCCAAGACCGAGACAGAGTGAGACGCGGCGAAGGTAGAGGACCTTCCTACAGGAGTACTGAACATGGCCAAGAAAGTCCTCAGCCTCGTCAAGCTGCAGATTCCGGCCGGGCAAGCGACACCGGCTCCTCCAGTCGGCCCGGCGCTCGGCCAGCACGGCGTGAACATCATGGAGTTCTGCAAGACTTTCAACGAACGCACGAGCGCCCAGCAGGGCGACATCGTCCCGGTGGAGATCACGGTCTTCGAGGACCGTTCCTTCACGTTCGTTACGAAAACCCCGCCGGCGGCGCAACTGCTGAAGAAGGCGGCTGGGTTGGAGAAGGGCTCTGCGACGCCACATATGCAGCGCGTGGCGACGCTGACCCGCAACCAGATCCGGGAGATCGCCCAACGGAAGCTGGAGGACCTGAACGCCTCCGATATCGAGAGCGCGATGCGTATCATCGAAGGCACTGCCCGCTCGATGGGAATCGCGGTCGCCGCGGAGGGGTCGAGCAAGAGGCAGTAGCCCGAGCGGTCGAGGGAGCGCAGTTGCCCCTGCCGGGGCGAGGAGGAGCCAGGGTGAGGCGTGGCAAGAGGTACCGGGCGGCGTTGGAGAAGGTCGACCGGGGCCGCATGTATGGGCCGAGGGAGGCGTTGCAACTCGCCAAGGAAACGGTCACGGTGGACTTCGACCCGACTGTCGACGTGGCACTACGGCTGGGGATCGATCCGCGTCGGGCGGATCAGATGGTCCGCGGGGCGGTCGTGCTGCCGCGGGGCACCGGCAAGACCGCTCGTGTGGCGGTCATCGCAGCGGGTGAGGCGGCAATCGCCGCGGAGGAAGCGGGGGCAGACATCGTCGGCACGGATGATGTCGTCGAGCGGCTCGGGCGCGGGGAGCTCATCGACGAGTTGGATACCATCATCGCCACACCCGACCAGATGGGGAAGCTGGGCCGTCTCGGTCGTACGCTCGGCCCTCGGGGTCTCATGCCGAACCCGAAGTCGGGCACGGTGAGGAGTGATGTCGCTCGGGCCGTGACAGAGGTGAAGGCCGGAAAAGTCGAGTATCGCTCCGACCGGCAGGGCAACGTCCACAGCATCTTGGGAAAGGTGTCTTTCCCACTGCCCGACCTCCTCGAGAACTTCCAGACGCTCGTCGACGAGATCGTGCGCCAGCGGCCCGCTTCGGCAAAGGGGCGCTACCTGCGCAACATCACGGTCTCCAACTCCATGGGACCGGGAATCCGCGTCGACCCCACGCGGACCCGTGAGGTGGCGGAGATAGGGGTCTGAGCCAAGCAGCGGGCCGACCATGAGCGGCATGGCTGCTGGCTCGGCTTGCCGCTACCATCCCCCGCAGACCACGCGGTCACGGCCAACGGCCAGTGTCTCCAACCATGCAGCGCGTCTCATTGCGCTCCATGCACGCAGAGCCGCCTGTCGGATGAAGGTCGTCCGACTCACCGGTCACCGCGTGGCAGGACACGAGCCCGAAGGCGTACGGCAGCTCCAGGGGCGAACCTGGGTGGAGAGGAACGGAGGCGGAGAACTCCGCCTGCCTGTTGCGGGGAGAACAAGCCTCGCGACGAGCGAACAGGAGCGATCGGTGGCGAGGCCAGAGAAAGTGGCCGTGGTGGAGCGGGTTCGTGACGACCTTTCGGGTAATCCGGCCACGCTCTTCACCGAGTATCGGGGGCTGTCCGTAGCCGGTCTCGCCGAGCTCCGCGGACAGCTGCGTGAGGCAGGAGCTCGTTACGTCGTCGTGAAGAACACGCTCGCCCGTCTCGCCGCTCGTGAAGCTGGTTACGAGGGCCTCGATGACATCCTGACAGGACCCACCGCGCTCGCCATCTGTGAGCAGGACCCGGTCGGCCCCGCCAAGGCGATGCGCCGTTTCGCTCGCCAGCATCCCGAGCTCGTGGTCAAGGGCGGCATTCTCGAAGGCCGCGTGGTGGATGCCGCAACCGCTGAGCGGCTCGCTGACCTCGAGTCCCGTGAGGAGCTGCTTGGGCGGCTCGCTGGTCTCATGTACCTGCTTCTCGCCAAGCCCGCCACCCTTCTCCAGGCGCCTGTGACCCAGTTCGCCCGCCTCATGTCGGCGCTCGGCGAGAAGGGGGATGAGGAAGACGGCGGGGAAGCGGGCGATGCGGGTCAGGGCGCCCCGGGCGCATCCGCTGAGGTCTCCGAGAGTTCCTAGTCTTCGCGAGCAGGGGAGTACACCGAAGGCATCCAGGTCGCTCGAGCAGAGAGCGATGACGAGCACACAAGACGAGGCCCGCGCGCGTCGAGGTCTCGACGACGCAAGGAGAACCAGATGGCCAAGCTCTCGCCCGACGAGCTCATCGAGCAGTTCAAGGACCTCACGCTGCTCGAGCTCAGCGAGCTCGTCAAGAAGTTCGAGGAGACGTTCGACGTGACCGCGGCCGCTCCCGTGGCGATGGCTCCCGCCGCGGCCGCTGGTGGGGAAGCTCCTGCCCCCGCGGAGGAGAAGACCGCCTTCGACGTCGTGTTGACGGGAGTCGGGGACAAGAAGATCCAGGTCATCAAGGAGGTACGGGGACTCACGAACCTCGGCTTGAAGGAGGCCAAGGAGCTCGTCGAAGCGGCTCCGGGCCCGGTCTTCGAGGGGGTCTCCCGGGAGCAGGCCGATGAGGCCAAAGAGAAGCTCGAAGCGGCAGGTGCGACTGTCGAGGTGAAGTAGGAAACCTGCAGTTCGGCGCCCTCTGCGGACCGATCGAGACCGCTCGAAGGGGGAGGGACTGCTGCGGCGTACGGGGACCTACCCCGTTGACGCTCACTGTGTGTTGCCGTATCCTCTTGTGTGGCCTTCGTTCGCCCCGCAGCGTTCTGACAAGTCTTGTTCCATCACAAGTGTTGCCGCGCTTGCGTCTACACGTGCTCCAGTTGATAGCCGTCGCTCTTGCGACGGGGGAGAACGCGCCCTGATGGAGACGATTTCGACCGGCCACGCCCTGATCCTGGGTTTGTGGACCGGTCCGCGTCGCGTGCCTGCGAAGTCTCGGTTTGCGTTCCCATCGCGGGCTTCGCTCCGCTCTTCGGCACTTTCCGGGACAGGGTAAAGGGTGCCGTCGGCGCACCCCGATCAGGATCGCGCCGACGGAGCTTGTCCCTCAGAGGCCGTACTTGCACTCCCGCTGCAGTCATCCGCACTGACCGTCCTCACGAGAGGGAGGAAGCCGTTGCCTGGTGTTTCTGTTGACGAGCGGATCAGCTTCTCCGTGCTCGGCGAGTCGCTGCCACTCGACGACCTCGATCTGCTCGCTATCCAACGGGAGTCGTTCCGCTGGCTGCTCGAAGAAGGCCTGCGGGAGATCTTCGACGAGATCTCGCCTATTGAAGACAGCCAGGCGAAGATGGCGCTCTCCTTCTCCGACCACCGCTTCGAGTCTCCCAAGTACTCGGAGGCGGAGTGCAAGGAGAAGGACATCACCTATGCCGCACCCCTGTTCGTGACGGCGGAGTTCACCAACCTCGAAACCGGCGAGATCAAGGCCCAGACGGTCTTCATGGGCGACTTCCCCATCATGTCCGAGAAGGGAACCTTCGTCATCAACGGGACCGAGCGGGTGGTCGTCTCCCAGCTCGTGCGCTCGCCAGGCGTCTACTTCGACACCTCGATCGACAAGACCACGGGCCGTGACGTCTTCGGGTGCAAGATCATCCCGGCGCGAGGCGCCTGGCTCGAATTCGAAGTCGACAAGCGTGACCTCGTGGGAGTTCGGGTCGACCGCAAGCGCAAGCAGCACATCACGGTCTTCCACCGGGCCTTGAAGGCGATCCAGCGCAATCCCGTGACGGGGGACTACGAGTTGGCGCCGCGCGACGTGCTCGAGAAGGAGGTCGGAGACGAGGAGATCCTCGAGTTCTTCGCCGGAGCGGAGTCGATCGCTCTCACGCTCTCGAAGGACCGCACCCTGCCGACCCCGGCGGAGGCGCTCGAGGAGATCTACAAGAAGCTGCGGCCGGGGGAGCCGCCGAGCCCGGAGCAGGCCGGCAACCTACTCGTCAACATGTTCTTCAACCCCAAGCGCTACGACCTCGCGCGCGTCGGTCGTTACAAGGTCAACAAGAAGCTCGGCGACGAGTTCGCGGCGATCGGGGTCGAGCCGCCCACGAGCCATGTGCTCACGAAAGAGGACGTGCTCGCCACGATGTCTTACCTCGTGAAGCTGCATGCTCGAAGCGATGGCTACGACGTCGACGACATCGATCACTTTGGCAACCGGCGAATGCGGTCGGTTGGAGAGCTCATCCAGAATCAGGTCCGGATCGGCCTGTCCCGCATGGAACGGGTCGTCCGCGAGCGGATGACGACCCAGGACCTCGAGGCGATCACCCCACAGACACTCATCAACATCCGCCCGGTCGTTTCCGCTATTCGCGAGTTCTTCGGGACGTCCCAGCTGTCGCAGTTCTTGGACCAGACCAACCCGTTGGCGGGACTGACCCACAAGCGGCGCCTGTCCGCGCTCGGCCCCGGAGGTCTGTCGCGGGAGCGGGCCGGGTTCGAGGTGCGCGACGTCCACCACTCGCACTACGGACGGATGTGTCCCATCGAGACCCCCGAGGGCCCGAACATCGGACTCATCGGCTCCTTGGCGACCTACGCGCGCATCAACGAGTTCGGTTTCATCGAGACCCCCTACCGCAGGGTGGTCGGAGGCCGGGTCACGCGCGAGATCGATTACCTCACTGCGGACCTCGAGGACCGCTACATCATCGCTCAGGCGAACGCCCCGCTCGACGAGATCGGGCGCTTCGAAAGCGACCTCGTCCTGTGCCGGGCGAAAGGCGGCGAGGTCCGCGAGGTGCCAGCCGATCAGGTTGACTACATGGACGTCTCGCCGCGTCAGATCGTGTCGGTGGCGGCGGCACTCATCCCCTTCCTCGAGCACGACGACGCCAACCGGGCCCTCATGGGGGCCAACATGCAACGGCAGGCGGTGCCGCTCATCAAGAGCGAAGCGCCCCTGGTCGGAACGGGAATCGAAGAGAAGGCCGCGAAGAACGCGGGCGACGTCGTACTGGCCCGAAACGGCGGTGTGGTCGTCGAGGTCGCGGCCGACCATCTCTACGTTCGTAGCGATGACGGCGGTCTCGACCGCTATGACCTCGACAAGTTCCAGCGCACGAACCAGGGCACCTGTTTCAACCAGCGGCCCATGGTCACCGAAGGCGAGCGTGTGGAGGTGGGCGACGTTCTTGCCGATGGACCTTCCACCCATCGCGGAGAGCTCGCCCTCGGCCGCAACCTGCTCGTCGCCTTCATGTCGTGGGAAGGCTTCAACTACGAGGACGCGATCATCGTCTCCGAGCGGCTCGTGCGGGAAGACGAGATGACCTCGATCCACATCGAGCAGTACGAGGTCGACGCCCGCGAGACGAAGCTCGGACCAGAGGAGATCACGCGCGACATCCCGAATGTCAGCGAGGAGATGCTCGCCAACCTCGACGAGGAGGGCATCATCCGCATGGGCGCGGAGGTCCAGCCGGGCGACATCCTCGTCGGCAAGGTCACCCCGAAGGGTGAAACCGAGCTCACCCCCGAGGAGCGGCTGCTGCGGGCGATCTTCGGCGAGAAGGCCCGGGAAGTTCGCGACACGTCCTTGAAGGTGCCCCACGGCGAAGGCGGCATCGTCATCGGTGTGAAGTGGTTCAGCCGCACGAGCGGCGACGAGTTGCCACCGGGCGTGAACGACCTCGTGCGGGTCTTCGTGGCCCAGAAGCGCAAGATCAGCGAGGGCGACAAGCTCGCCGGACGTCACGGCAACAAGGGCGTCATCTCCAAGATCCTGCCCGTCGAGGACATGCCTTTCCTGGCTGACGGCACTCCGGTGGACATCGTTCTCAACCCACTCGGGGTCCCGTCACGGATGAACGTGGGACAGGTCCTGGAGACTCACCTGGGGTGGGCTGCGGCGAACGGCTGGCAGTTCGACACGCCGCCAGCCTGGTTCGAAGAGATCGGCTGGACTGACGGCTATGCCGACGTGGAGGGACCTGCCCACCTCGCGACGCCGGTGTTCGACGGCGTGCGGGAGGTCGAACTGACCGATCTGCTTCGCAACACCCGACCGAGCGAGGACGGGGCGAAGCTCGTCGACGCGAACGGCAAAGCAATCGTCTACGACGGGCGGACGGGGGAGCCCCTCGAGTCCCCCATCACCGTCGGTTACATCTACATGTTGAAGCTGCTCCACCTCGTAGACGACAAGATCCATGCCCGCTCGACCGGTCCCTACTCGATGATCACGCAGCAGCCACTGGGTGGAAAGGCGCAGTTCGGCGGTCAGCGCTTCGGAGAGATGGAGGTGTGGGCCCTGGAGGCGTACGGCGCCGCCTATGCCCTGCAGGAACTGCTCACGATCAAATCCGACGACGTCGTCGGGAGGGTGAAGGTCTACGAGGCGATCGTCAAGGGAGACAACATTCCTGAGCCTGGCATCCCTGAGTCCTTCAAGGTGCTCATGCAGGAGATGCGCTCGCTGGCCCTGAACGTCGACGTGCTCGGGGCCAGTGGTGAGGAGATCGAACTGCGAGAGACGGACGAGGACTCGTTCCGGGCTGCGGAGGCACTGGGCATCGACCTGTCTCGCCCGGAGCGGCCCTCGGCCGAGGAGGCGTAGTGGCAGCTTCCCCACCCGTGGGCCCGGTGTGGCGCAGGCAGAGCATACTTCGAGATTGAAGTAGGAAGGTAGAGGACCCCGTGTTCGACGTGAACAACTTCGAGAAGCTGCGTATCAACTTGGCCGAGGCGCAGCAGATACGCATGTGGTCGAACGGTGAGGTGAAGAAGCCGGAGACGATCAATTACCGCACTCTCAAGCCGGAGAAGGATGGTCTCTTCTGCGAGAAGATCTTCGGCCCGACTCGCGATTGGGAGTGCTACTGCGGCAAGTACAAGCGGGTGCGGTTCAAGGGCATCATCTGCGAGCGTTGCGGGGTCGAGGTCACCCGGGCGAAGGTTCGGCGCGAGCGGATGGGCCATGTCGAGCTCGCAGCGCCGGTCACGCACATTTGGTATCTCAAGGGCGTGCCATCGCGGCTCGGCTACCTGCTCGACATGTCCCCGAAGGACCTGGAGAAGGTCATTTACTTCGCGGCATACGTCATTACGTGGGTCGAGGAGGACAAGCGCCACGAGGCTCTGCCCGACATCGAGGCCGAGGTCGTCGAGGAGAAGCGGCTCATCGACGAGCAACTCGAGCGCGACCGTCAGGAACTCCTCGAGCAGCTCGAGGTGAGCCTTGCGGAGCTCGAGGCGCAAGGGGCCAAACCCGACGTGGTCCGTCGTGAGCGCAAGGAGATCGAGAAGCAGCTGCAGGCTGTCGCTCGCCGCGCCGACGACGAGAAGAAGCACCTCGACGACATGCTCGACACGTTCCGCAAGCTGGCGCGAAAGCAGCTCATCGACCGCGACATCCTGTTCCGCGACATGCGCGACCGCTGGGGCGACTACTTCTCTGGTGGCATGGGCGCCGAAGCCATCCGGGACCTGCTCGAGCGCGCCGAGCTCGATGCTGAGGCGGAAGCCCTGAAGGAGGGCATCGCTACCTCGAAGGGGCAGAAGAAGCAGCGGGCCATCAAGCGGCTGAAGGTCGTCGAGGCCTTGCGCGCGACCCGCAACAACCCGACAGCGATGGTGCTCGAAGCGATCCCGGTCATCCCACCGGACTTGCGTCCGATGGTGCAACTCGACGGGGGCCGCTTCGCCACGTCCGACCTCAATGATCTCTATCGACGTGTCATCAACCGCAACAACCGCCTGAAGCGGCTGCTCGACCTCGGAGCGCCGGAGATCATCGTCAATAACGAAAAGCGAATGTTGCAGGAAGCGGTAGACGCGCTGTTCGACAACGGACGGCGTGGTCGTCCCGTGACCGGTCCCGGCAACCGACCGCTGAAGTCGCTGAGCGACATGCTGAAGGGTAAGCAGGGCCGCTTCCGCCAGAACCTGCTCGGCAAGCGGGTCGACTACTCGGGGCGGTCGGTCATCGTCATCGGCCCGGGCCTGAAACTGAACCAGTGTGGTCTGCCCAAGCAGATGGCGCTCGAGCTGTTCAAGCCGTTCGTCATGAAGCGTCTGGTCGACCTCAACTACGCGCAGAACATCAAGAGCGCCAAGCGCATGGTCGAGCGAGCTCGGCCGCAGGTATGGGACGTCCTCGAGGAGGTCATCGCCGATCACCCGGTGCTGCTCAACCGGGCGCCGACCCTCCACAGGCTGGGTATACAGGCTTTCATGCCAGTGCTCGTCGAGGGCAAGGCCATCCAGATCCACCCGCTGGTCTGCACCGCATTCAACGCTGACTTCGACGGCGACCAGATGGCGGTGCACCTCCCGCTGAGCGCGGAGGCGCAGGCCGAAGCGCGCATCCTCATGCTGAGCAGTCACAACATCCTGTCCCCTGCGACGGGTCGTCCACTTGCCACCCCGACTCAGGACATGGTGCTCGGCTCGTACTACCTCACGTTCGCTCCGGACGGCGGCCGGAGCACAGCACCCGAAGACGTCGACGTCGCCAGCCTGCCGGTGTTCTCGTCGGTAGGCGAGATCGAGCATGCCCTCGACCGCAAGACGATTGGTCTGCAGGACTGGATGGTCTACCGCGTCCAGGGCAAGGAGCTCCCGGCCGAGCTGCGTCCCGAGGAGCTGCGCGATGACGAGGCCTGGGCAGAAGCCCGCGCGGACGGGCGAGCCGTGCGCATCGTCACGACACCCGGGCGTGCGCTGTTGAACGAGGTGCTGCCCACGGAGTTTCGCTACATCAACGAGACACTGACCAAGAAGAACCTTGCCGACATCGTCAACCGCTGTGCCGACCACTTCCCCCAGTGGCAGGTGACTGACATTCTCGACGGTTTGAAGGACATCGGGTTCAAGTACGCCACCGTTGCCGGGGTGACCGTCTCCATCGACGACGTCGAGACGCCGGTCGACAAGGCCGCCATCCTCGCCGAGTTCGAGGACCGAGCGACGAAGGTCGAGAAGCAGTTCGCCCGCGGCGTCATCACGGGCGATGAGCGCCGCCAGGAACTCATCGAGATCTGGACCGAGGCGACGAACAAGGTCGCCGAGGACATGGAACGGGCTTTCCACCCCCTGAACCCGATCTTCATGATGGCGAACTCGGGCGCGCGCGGGAACATGACCCAGATCCGTCAGATCTCGGGCATGCGCGGTCTCGTCGCGAACCCCAAGGGCGAGATCATTCCCCGTCCGATCAAATCGAACTTCCGGGAGGGGCTCTCGGTGCTCGAGTATTTCATCTCGACGCACGGCGCCCGGAAGGGTCTGGCCGACACCGCCCTCCGTACGGCCGACTCCGGCTACCTCACCCGCCGGCTCGTGGACGTCGCGCAGGATCTCATCGTCCGCGAGGAGGATTGCGGCACCTCGCGCAGCATCGAGGTCCGGGTCGGCGAGTACGATTCGCAGTCGCTGTACGGCCGCGTGCTCGCCGCCGATATCCACTATCCGGGCAGCGACCGCGTCCTGCTCCCAGCGGGTACCGACGTGGCAGACGGCGAGATCCGTCTGCTCCGGACCGTGCTCATCCGGGGGCTGGATCCCGAGTCCGGTGAGCCACTCCATCCGTCACCTTCGAGCTCGGATCTGGCCGTGCGGGTGCGGTCGGTCCTGACCTGTGACACCGACTTCGGCGTGTGCCAGGCCTGCTATGGCCGTTCGCTTGCGGCCGGCCAGCTCGTCGACATCGGTGAGGCGGTCGGGATCATCGCCGCCCAGTCCATCGGCGAGCCCGGTACTCAGCTCACCATGCGGACCTTCCACACCGGCGGTGTGGCTGGGGAGGACATCACCCAAGGTCTGCCTCGGGTCGTGGAGCTGTTCGAGGCCCGCAGCCCCAGGGGCAAAGCGGAGATCGCTCGTGTTGCCGGCCGCGTGTCGATCGAGGAGGACGAGCGCGGGCGGCTCGTCCGAATCAGCGGGTCCCGTGACGAGGTCGATGAGCACGACGTCTCCCGGCGGGCCCGTTTGCGGGTCGAGGATGGCGACGAAGTCAGGATCGGCCAGCAGCTCACCGAGGGTGCGATCGACCCCCACGAGCTCCTGGAGGTTCTCGGTGCCCGTTCCGCGCAGCTACACCTCGTTCGCGAGGTGCAGGACGTGTACCGGTCTCAGGGCGTACCGATCCACGACAAGCACGTCGAGATCATCGTGCGGCAGATGTTCCGTCGGGTGCACCTGATCGATCCCGGCGACACTCCGTTCCTACCGGGGGAGAACGTCGACCGCTCAAAGTTCCAGCGCGAGAACGCCGCCGCCGTCGAGCGTGGCGGTCAGCCCGCCACCGGTCGCCAGCTGCTCATGGGAATCACGAAAGCGTCGCTCGCGACGGATTCGTGGTTGAGCGCGGCGTCCTTCCAGGAAACAACGCGGGTCCTGACCGAGGCCGCGATCGAGTCGAAGGAGGACGCGCTCATCGGCCTGAAGGAGAACGTCATCATCGGCAAGCTCATCCCCGCAGGCACGGGGCTGCGGCGCTACCGCAACGTCCAGGTGGGTCACAAGGAGCTGCCGGAGCAGGCGCTGCCGGCTGACATCGCTGAATTCCTGGCCTCGACCGAGTCCTACGAGGGCGACGGCTCCTGGGACTTCGGGGAGGGCTGGGGCTACGAAGGATATGGGGAGGCCGGCTCCTAGGCCGAATCTCGCGTACGACCGGCACGTCGAGCTCAGGTTGACCCGTGCTCGGCGTGCCGGTACCGTGTTTGGCGTCCGCCGGGCAGCGCCCGGCGGCGCGTGTGTCCGGGCGCAGACGCGCCGCCATTTTTGCGGGGTTCGCGCCCCGCTGGACCTGGAGACCGGCCGGCGCGTGGCGTGAAGCCACCTATTGAATGAGCTCACGTCGCGCCTGGTCTCGGAGCTGGGACGGCGTAGGCGTGGACTCAGCAGCACCGGCCCGACGGGTAGCCCGTCCTTCCGTTTCCCTGTGGTGCTGTCCCAACGAACGACCGCTTCGGAGACGGGCGGAAGCACCTAGAGCAGTGAGAGCATGAAGCGCGGGCGACACACAAATCCCGACGCAAGACGAGAGCGCGCGCCCCCAGGGGCGACGGAGGAGCAGAGTAGGAATGCCCACCATTCAGCAACTGGTGCGCAAGGGCCGCAGCTCGAAAATGGAGAAGACGAAGTCTCCGGCGTTGCGCGGCTCCCCACAGCGGCGTGGCGTATGCACCCGCGTGTACACGACCACTCCAAAGAAGCCCAATTCGGCCCTGCGGAAAGTCTGCCGCGTTCGTCTGACGAGCGGGGTAGAGGTGACCGCCTACATACCGGGCGAAGGCCATAATCTTCAGGAGCACTCCATCGTCCTCGTGCGCGGCGGACGGGTGAAGGATCTCCCTGGGGTGCGCTACAAGGTTGTTCGGGGCGCCCTGGACGCTGCTCCCGTCCGTGACCGAAGGCAGAGCCGTTCCCGCTACGGAGTGAAGAAGGAGGGCTAGGCCCCCTTCATCCACCTGCCCCAGAAACCACAGGAGACGAAGAATGCCGCGCAAGGGCACCATCGGGCGACGGAAACTGCCGGCCGACCCCAAGTACGGCTCTGTGCTCATCACACAGATGACCAACCGGATCATGAGGGACGGCAAGCGTTCGCTCGCTGAGCGCACCGTTTACGACGCGCTCGCGATCATCGGCAACCGCACCCAGGGAGGCGATCCCCTCTCCGTCCTCAAACGAGCTGTCGACAACGTCCGCCCATCGCTTGAAGTCAAATCGCGCCGCGTCGGAGGCGCGACCTACCAGGTACCTGTCGAGGTGCGACCGGCCCGTGCGACCACCCTCGCCCTGCGATGGATCGTCTCCTACGCCCGCATCCGGCGCGAAAAGACAATGGCTGAGCGACTCGCGGGCGAACTGCTAGACGCTTCGAACGGGATAGGGGCTTCTCTGAAGCGCCGCGAGGACACGCACAAGATGGCCGAGGCCAACCGGGCCTTCGCCCATTACCGCTGGTAGCTGCTCGGGGAGACGAGGTCTCTCGCACCCCACACACCGACTGCAGGAATCGCATTATGACCGCCATCCGCGAATACCCACTGGCCAGGACCCGGAACATCGGGATCATGGCCCATATCGACGCTGGCAAGACGACGACGACCGAGCGGATCCTCTACTACACGGGCCGCACCTACAAGATCGGGGAAGTCCACGACGGCGCGGCTGTCATGGACTGGATGGTCCAAGAACAGGAACGCGGTATAACCATCACCTCGGCCGCGACAACCTGCAGGTGGCGTGATCACTGGATCAACGTTATAGATACGCCCGGACACGTCGATTTCACGGTCGAGGTCGAACGTTCCTTGCGGGTTCTGGACGGTGCCATAGCCGTCTTTGACGGCGTTGCAGGTGTCGAGCCCCAATCCGAGACCGTCTGGCGGCAGGCGGACAACTACCGGGTTCCACGCATCTGCTTCGTCAACAAGCTTGATCGAATCGGGGCCTCGTTCGAGAAGTCGCTCGAGTCGATCCAAACCCGGCTGGCTCCGAACGCCGTCGCTGTGCAGATTCCCATCGGAGTCGAAGACGCGCACGAAGGCGTCGTGGACCTCATCGGCAGGCGTGCGCTCGTGTGGCGAGGGGACGACCTCGGAGCATCGTGGGACACGATCGGCATCCCCGATGATCTGGCCGAGGTGGCGCAGGTCTGGCGTGACCGGCTCGTCGAGAAAGTCGCGGAGTCGAACGACGAGCTCCTCGAGAGCTACCTCGAGACCGGCACCCTGTCGCCCGAGCAGATCCGCATCGGGCTGCGCAGCGCGACGATCGCCAACCACCTCGTCCCCGTCCTGTGCGGCTCGGCCTTCAAGAACAAGGGTGTCCAGCCACTGCTCGATGCAGTCGTGGATTTCCTGCCTTCCCCGCTCGACGTCCCCCCGATCCGCGGCAAGGACCCGAAGACCGGTGAGCAGCTGGTCCGCGAGGCCCATGACAGCGCCCCATTCTCCGCACTCGCGTTCAAGGTCATGGCCGATCCCTACGTCGGCACCCTCACCTTCGCGCGCGTCTATTCGGGGAAACTCGAAGCCGGCTCGCACATCCTGAACGTAACAAAGGGCCGCCGCGAGCGCATCGGTCGCCTGCTTCAGATGCACGCGAACTCTCGAGAGGAGAAGGAAGCGGCCTACACCGGGGACATCGTCGCCTTCGTTGGCCTGAAGGGCACGACAACGGGGGACACGCTCGCCGATCCGCGCCACCCGATCCTGCTCGAGTCGATGGAGTTCCCGGAGCCGGTCATCCACATCGCCATCGAACCGAAGACGAAGGCCGATCAGGAGAAGTTGTCGACCGCGCTGCAAAAACTCGCCGAGGAAGACCCGACCTTCCGTGTGTCGACGAACGAGGAAACCGGGCAGACCATCATCGGCGGGATGGGAGAGCTGCACCTCGAGGTCATCGTCGACCGCCTCATGCGCGAGTTCAGGGTCGAGGCGAACGTCGGCCGTCCCCAAGTCGCCTACCGCGAAACCATCAAACGCGACGTGAAGGACATCGAGGTCCGTTACGTGCGCCAGACCGGCGGACGTGGCCAATACGGCCACGTCGTCGTCAACCTCGAGCAGCTCAAGCCCGGGCAGGGCTACGAGTTCGAAAGCAGGATCGCCGGCGGCGCGGTCCCACGAGAATACATCCCGGCAGTCGACGCGGGCATGAAGGAAGCCCTGGAAGGGGGAGTCCTCGCCGGCTATCCCATCGTCGATGTCAAAGCGGTGCTGACCCACGGGTCCTATCACGAGGTCGACTCATCGGAGATGGCCTTCAAGATCGCCGGTTCCATGGCAGCGAAGAAGGCTGCTGACCAGGCCGGCATTCAGATCCTCGAGCCGGTCATGGCCGTCGAGGTCGTGACCCCCGAAGACTACATGGGCGATGTCATGGGGGATCTCACCGCCCGTCGCGGCCACATCGACTCGATGGAGCCCCGCGGTCAGGCCCAGGTCATACGAGCGCAGGTCCCACTTTCCGAGATGTTCGGCTACGCGACGGACCTTCGCTCCATGAGCCAGGGTCGAGCCACCTACACCATGCAATTCGCCTCCTACCGGCCCGCTCCCAGCAACGTCCAGCAAGAGATCGTCGCGAAGACCCGCGGCGAGTAGCAGCGACGCCGTACGGAACCGGTACGGCCTGACCAAGGAGTTCCGCGATGGCTAAGGCGAAGTTCGAGCGGACGAAGCCGCATTTGAATATTGGGACGATTGGTCATATTGATCATGGTAAGACGACGTTGACTGCGGCGATTACGAATGTGT
>JBHELG010000102.1:0-7456 GCA_046263195.1 Nitriliruptorales bacterium
CGCTCCGCCAGCCTGCGCACGAAGTACGGGTACCACTCCGAGCCGAACGGAACGTAGATCCGCAGGCGATAGCCGTCGGCGACGATCTGGCGCTGCAGACTCTCACTGACGCCGTAGAGCATCTGGAACTCGAACTCCTCGGGGCCACGCTGGTGGCGTCGGGCGGAGTTCTTCGCGTGGTGGATGAGCCTTCTGTCGTGGGTGGCGATACGGGGGTAGACGCCCTCACGCAGGAGCGTTTCGGTGAGTCGGGCGTAAGCGGCGTCGACGTCGGCTTTCCGTTGGAAGGCGATGTCGGGCGGTTCCGCGTACGCACCCTTGCACAGACGCAGCGAGGCTCCCGCCGCGGTCAGTTTCGCCACGTCGTCCGGTGTGCGATAGAGATAGCTCTGAACCGCACAACCGACGTTGTCATGACCGTGTGCCCGCAGGGCGAGCACGAGATCCTCGGTTGGCTGAGTGAAGCCCGAGTGCTCCATGTCCACGGTGACATGGGAGCCGACTGCGGCGGCAGCGGCACACACGTCGGAGAGGAGGTCGCGGCACAACTCGAAGTCGATGGCGAGTCCGAGTTGTGTGAGCTTCACGGAGATCGAGCCTTCGATGCCCTCCTCGGCCATCCGCGCGATCGTTTCGCGGTACACGGCGGAAGCGGCGTGCGCGACGCTCGGATCGTCCACCGCCTCTCCGAGCGCGTCGAGGCTCACTGAGGTCCCCAACGCGTTCAAGTGCCTGGCAACTGCGAGCGCGTCGTCGAGAGTCTCGCCGGCGATGAACCGCATGGCGACAGCCCGTGCAGCGGACAGTTGGGATGCCATGCGGTGGAGCAGGGGGCTGTTCGACGCGGCTATGAGCGCACGGCGCAGCACGCGCATGTCCTCGGCGACGGGCCCTCGAGCCTAGTCGTGGTCAGGCTTACGCGCTGAGGGGAGACCATGAGCCGTCCGATCGACCGGCAGCTGCTGCGCGGCCGTCTGGGTCAGGCTCTGGAGACCGGGTTCGGGGTCATGCCCACGCGTGCCCGCCAGCGCTGTTCGGCGTCGAGGTAGCCCGCGAAACCGTGCCGAAGGAGCGTGAAATACACCTCGTCGGCGACAGTGAGGACGCCACCCAGCAGCCGGTCGAAGCCTTCAGCGTCGAGGACGGCGAGAGGTACTTGCCCGGTGAGGAGCACATCACCGGCCTCATCGAGTGCAAAATGGACGGGTTGAGCTGCTTCGTTTCGTTCCAGCAGGAAGCGGTAGACCTCGGTGTGCCCCTCGTCGAGCGCGCCGCACAGCAGTGCACGGATGTGCAGCGACCGCTCCGCCAGGCGAAGGACCACGGGAAGGCTCCGCTTCCTCTCCCCTGGCAGCGCCGTCAGCCAAACATCCGGGGCGATCTCGTCGGCGACCAAACCGGCCTCGGCGAGACCCTCGACGACGACCTGCCGACCCGCATCACGCTCCCTCACCGTCATGGCACCCCGATGAGACCCTCACGCGAGGCCTTCCCCGGGGCCCTCACGCGCTCACGCCCGCCGCGGAGGCTTGGCTTCGAACCACGTCCTCGTAGACGGCGAGGAGACCTTCGACGGTGACATCCCACGTGGCACGCGACGCGGCCTGGAGCGCAGAGGTCCGTGCTCGCGTGTACCGGGCCGAATCGCGGAGATAGTCAAGGATGGCTGCCGCGTAGTCGGCGGGGTCATGCCCGGCTACCAGAGTTCCTCCGCCGCCACCGACGACAGCAGGCAGGCCACCGACCTCGGCAGCGACCACCGGAGTAGCGCACGCTTGCGCCTCGAGGGCGACGAGCCCAAAGCTCTCACTGCGACTCGGGACGAGCACAACGGTCGAAGCCCGGTAGAGGTCGGCGAGCTCCCGTTGTGGGCGAGCCGCCGCCACGGCGACCCCGTCTCCCACCCCGAGTTCAAGCGCCAGAGCCCGCAGCTCGTCAGGACCGCAGCTACCTGCGCTGCTGCCCGAGACACCCCCGACCACGAGCAGACGGGCGTCGGGAACCTCCCGGCGGACGTACGCGAGGGCGCGCACCGCGACTTCGGGCGACTTCAAGGGCTGGAGGCGCCCGACGAAGAGCAGCAGTGGACCGCTTCCGGGCGGGGCGTCGGAGGGGTTCGGTGCTTGCCCCGGATGGAAGATGTCGAGGTCGACGCCGGGCGCCACGACCGCCAATCGAGCGCCTGAGATGCCGTACGTGCGATGGAGCAGGCGGGCCTCGCCACAGACCGACACGAGGATGCGGTCCGCGTCCTCGACCAGCCGTTCCTCGGCGAGAAGGCGGACGACGGGCTCGGGCTCGTCGCCGGGAGCAAGCGCGGCGTTCTTGACCCGGGCAAGGGTATGAAAGGAATGCACGAGCGGGGTCCGCCAGCGGCGGCGCAACTGGCGGCCCACCCAGCCAGACAGCCAGTAATGGGTATGGACGACGTCGTACAACCGGCCCGGAGCGTGCTCAGCCACATGGCCCTCGAGCGCGAGCAGGAAAGCGCAGAGATGGTTGGCCAGCGTCTCCTTCGGGAGCCGTGTCCGCGGCCCGGCCTCGATGTGGTGCACGGCGAAGCGCTCGGCGACCTGCAGCACCGGGGGTTGGCCCGGCTGAGTTGCGCGCGTGAAGACGTCGACCTCCACGCCTCGGGCAGCCAGGCGTCGAGCGACCTCCAACACGTACACATTCAGCCCGCCACCATCTCCGGTACCCGGCTGGTCGAGCGGCGACGTGTGGAGGGAGATGATCGCAATCCGTCGTACTTGCCCGTCCCTGTCACTCCCGGAGGTCATGTCCCCAGTTCGGCCAACGTTCTGGGTTGGGGCATTGATGGTCCCCGACCTCATGCGGGCGCCACCATGAGCCGGCGGATGCCCCGGTTCTCGGCGCCGTAGCGGTACTTGTACGGCTCGCCGCCCCGGAGCAGGTCGAACACGCCGAACCCCTCCTCGCCCGCGATGCGGATGAGCTCTCCGAGGAGCACCATGCCGGGGGCGAGGGCACGAAGCTCGCCATCGAAAGCCGAGTTGTACAGGCCCCATTCCTCGCCGTGCGTGAGTGAAACGCTGATGGCCGCGGGCTCTCCCTCAACGTCGAGGCAGTGGATCCGCAGGGTGCCCTCCCGTCCGAACTCGGAGGCGAGGGAGTGGAAGAAGGCGTACATGGATTCGTCGACGAAGAAGCGGCCCTTTTCCCCGCCCGCCGCCCGGTTCAAGGTGAAGAAATCATCCATGGCGGCCGGCAGCTCGTCGACGTCGACGGCCACGAGCTTCACGACACCCGCTTCCCGCGAGAGCTTGCGGGCCTTACGGCGGATCTCGTGCCGTTGCTTGCTCGTCAACCGTCCGAGGTAACCCTCCCAACCTCCGCTCAGATTGATGCGGGGACACACGTCCTCGTTCACGGGACCATCGACGATCGAGCCGCCGTCCCTGGCGCGCTCGGCAATGAGCTGATCCCAGCCAGCGTCCTCGGCGAGGCCGGCCGCGATGAGCTCGTCCCAGTCGGCCTCGGCCTCGAGCTCCTCGAACCAGGCAGCGACCACGTCAGTCCGGTGCTCAGGCCGACTGACCGGTCCGAGATAATCCGTCACGTGGTAGCCGCCGGCGAAGTGGACGACGCGACGACCCTCGTCGGTCAGCTCTCGCACCTCGGGGACGACGCCCACGAGCTCCCCGCTGTCTTGGAGGAAGCGCAGGCGGAGATCCCAGTGGCAAAGGTGGTGGCACCACAGGCGCAGGAAGCGAGCGCTGTGAAAGAGTGAAGCGCAGGGGTCGGAGGCGACGAGCGCCTCCCAACTGGCCGCGAGTCGGCCACTGGGGAAGCTTTCCTCTGTTCGGACCTCCAGCACGGCATACTCCGTCGCCGGGCCGCGGGATCTGCGGAGGCGATCTCGGCGCGGTGAGCCTAGCGGCACCCAGGGCCGGGCCGGCTCGTCTGTCGCTGGCGCACGAACCGATTGCGTCAGGTTGGGGAGGCTTGGCGTTCCGGACCAGTCGTGGTGGAGCCTTCGCCTCCTGGCGGCTCATCCTTGACCAGGTTGAAGTCCCGGTCGGGGGAGCGGGGCGCAATCGGCTCGACGCTGTCCATCGCGTCCCGCCAGCCTACCTTCATCTCCGCGGTGCGCTCCTCGTTCTCGTGACGGAAGGAGCGGTAGATCTCGAGCAACGCAGCGCGCTGCCGCTCGTTGAGCCAGGCATCCCTCAAGATGGCGACCTCGAGGTTTGCCAACTCCTCACGTTCCTCGAGGATCCCGGCCTTGATGTAAAGGCTCTCAGCGGAAATCTGCAATGCTTTGGCTATGGCTTGGAGGATTTCGGCCGACGGCTTGCGCAGGCCCCGCTCGATTTGGCTGAGGTACGGGTTCGACACCCCGGCGACCTTCGCGAGATGACGCAGCGAGTACTCCCCCCGCTTGCGCTGTTCGCGGATGTAGCTGCCGAGCTCCCGCAGCTTGGCCGGGCCGGGCGAGGCGGTTTTCATGTCCTGCCATGTGGCGGGTGCCTCGGCAGGGACCGCCTGTTCGTCTGGGACCAGGGTGGCTCCTTCAGCTTCGGTCGGATCACCTCCCCGTCGCCCGTGTCTTCGAGCTGGAAGCAGTAGTGCGGAGGCTATCGACAGCGGCAAAAGGGCCGCAAACCGCGCTGGCCTGGGAGCGCGGACGAGGGTTGCCACCACGTGTCGCTGCAGGGCCTGGCTCAGCCGGCGAGAACCGCTCCGAGCGCCCTTACTGCCTGGGCTGCCAAGACCTCACCCACCCGCCGACCGCCACCCAGAACCGGAGGCGGCGACCATTCGGTCTCCCCGACGACGCCGGCCGCCGCGAGCAGTCCATGGAGGGCGGTCGAGGATCCTCGGGAAGCGCCGTCGCTGACCTTCAGGGCTACCCCGCGGACACTTCCGTCTGAAGCTGCCCATCCCGCCGCGAACACCCCCTCGGCTCCGGGCTTCGCTACGACTCCCGCCGCCAAGAGGACGGACTCCAGCCGACCCTTACCTCCCACGAGTTTGGGATGGGACTGTCCAGCAGCAGCGATGTGGGCCCAAGGACCGTCGGGTTCGGCTAGTGCTGCGTAGGCGCGGGCGATCCCCGCCAACGGTGCTGCCACTGCGGGGGCGCCGCAGCCGTCGACCGACACGCCGGCCAGGCTGCCGATCACCTGGGCCAGCGTCTCGAGAACCGGTCGCTGGACGGGACCATCCGGGTCGAGCAGCAGCCTCCGAGGGCAGCGGACCGCAGCGCCAGCCAGGGCGAACAGGGCATGCTTGCCGGAGCAGTTGTGGGCGAGGCTGGTGGGGGGTTCCGCCGGGTCATCGGCCGGTGCTGCCCGAGGCGTGGTGAGATCGTCGGGGGTGAGCCCGGCCAGGGCGAGCAGGTCCCTTACCGCATCTAGCTGGGCAGGCTCCCCTCGATGCGATGACCAGCCCACAGCGAGGAGCGCGGGTGGGAGGTCCGCGCCGGAGAGGGCGAGCGACGCGGCCGCTTGGAAGGGCTTAGCGGTGGAACGCAGGAACGTGACGTGGGCGGGGTCACCGAGTCCCCCGATGAGCTGCCCGTCCGCATCCACGACAGCCAGGTGCCCGTAATGGCACGACTCGACGCGCTCGGTGTGTTCGCCGCCCCGCATGGTCCGTGTCGTCGTGACGAGGAGCGCCGGCGGTGGGGCCGTCACGTTGTTCGTCGTTCAGGTCGCCTACGCTTGCCCCGGCAGCACCTCCTTCACGCTCGCCTCCCCAAGCTGGTAACGCCGAGCCAGCTCCTCTTGCAGCGCATCGATGCGATCGAACAGCTGGCGGCGCAACTCGGACAACTCCCGCTCCTTCAGAGCGAGAAGGTGAACCATCTGGCTGAGCTCCTCGGTCGACCTGTCCTCGAGCATGGCGAGCGTATGGTCTTCCACGAGACGCTCGACCTCTCGCCGCCGGTGTTCAACCGACGATGGGATCAGAGAGCGGGGCACCCGGGGACGCAGCAGACGTGAGGGCACCTCGTCGCTGAGAATCTGAGGCAAGGCGTCGAGCAGTGACTGCAGACCACCGTTCGTGTCGCTCTCCTGTCGTCGCAGGGCTTCGGCTCGCAGTATGTCGAGCTTTCCCTGCAGGATTCGCCGGGCGAATGAGACGCCGCTTTCCTCCTCCTCGCACTCATCCCGCATCGCCCGAATCTCCGCGGTCGAGCGGCCGGGTAGGTCGTCGAGGTAGGTGGGTGCGAGGATGCGGTCCAACCGGCGCCGTCCCGTCAGTCTTGGATCCATCCCGCCTCCGTCGTCTGACACTTGGTACCTCTTGTCTTCGTCGCCCCCGCTGCAATGCTTGAGCAAGTGTGTTCTTGCCGCTCAGAGCTCGACCGACGGCGACCGGTCCGTGGGCTCACTCTCCCTGGTCTCGAAAGCGGCGCCGGCACTCTTCGACCAGCTCAAGGGCCTCTTCCTTCTCGGACCAGCCTTCGACTCGCGAAAACTTCTGCTCGAGATCCTTGTAGATGCTGAAGAAGTGTTGGACCTCGTTGAGAATGTGATCGGGCACGTCCTTCAACTGCTGGATGTGCTGCCAGCGGGGATCGCTCTCCGGAACGGCGAGAATCTTCTCGTCCGGTCCTTCCTCGTCCCTCATGTACATGATGCCGACCACCCTGCTGGGGATGTAACAGCCCGGGAAAGTCGGCTCGCCGAGAACGACGATCGCATCCAGGGGATCGCCGTCCTCGGCGAGCGTCTGGGGAATGAAGCCATAGTCGCCCGGGTAGTGGACGGCGCTGAAAAGCATTCGGTCCAGCTCGAAGCGCCCTGTCTCGTGGTCGTACTCGTACTTGTTGCGCGACCCCATTGGGACTTCGACGAAGACGTCGATGATGTCGGAGTGATTGTCCTCGTTCGCCGCCATGGCTCGCCTCCCTCGGTCCACGTCAGCGTAGGTCGCTCGAGTAGCGCGTGGACCCGAGGTTCAGGCTAGGCCTGGAGGGAGGGATCGTAGATGACCGTAGGTCAGCGAACGCGGCTCAGGTTCCCTGCGCGGCGATGACGAGAGCGGAGATGGCAATGATCACGGCCAGGACGAGCACGAGCACGGCCCCGGCTCGACTACGCTCCACCGTCTCAAGGGACTCGGCATCGGCCTCTTCCTCGACGACGATGACGACGCGGTGGCTGGCGGACTCAGCTCCTTCGGTCTCGCTCCCGTCGTGGGATGCGACAGGCGGTTCCTCGATGTCCTGGTGAAGTGTTGCGGTCGCCTCGGTTACGGCCTCCGCAGCCTCTGCCGGCTCCCCCGCACCGAGGTCTCGCCCCGCCGTGGCCGTAACCCCACTCTCGCGGGCCACCGTCGCCTCCCGGGGACTGGCTTCGCGCCGCGCCGTGGCCGTAGCCCCACTCTCGCGGCCCCCGGCCGCATCCCGGACGCTGACTTCGCGCTCCACCGTGGCAGCAGCTCCACCCCCCCGAGCAGCCGGCTCCCTCACACTGTGATCACG
>JBHELG010000103.1:0-13476 GCA_046263195.1 Nitriliruptorales bacterium
TACGTCGAGATCATGGAGCAGCACCTGCAGCTGCTGGCCGAGGGGCAGCCGATCCTCAAGCCGATCTACGACCACTCGAACGGCAAGCTCGTGCGCCCGGAGCTCATCGAGCCGAGGGAGTTCGTCATCGTCGAGGGCCTGTTGCCCCTGTACTCGGCGGCTGCCCGAGCCTGCTTCGACGTCAAGGTCTACCTCGACCCGCCCGAGGAGATCCGTTACAAGTGGAAGATCGACCGCGACGTGTCCGACCGCGGCTACACGAAGGAGGAGGTGGTCGAGCAGCTCGACGAGCGTGAGCCCGAGTCCGAGGCCTTCATCCGCCCGCAGAAGCAATATGCCGACGTCCTCGTTCGCTTCGGTCCGATCGACGAGCGCGACGAGGAGGACGACGAGCCGCTCAGCGCGACACTGCTGCTGCGGCCCACCATCCCGCATCCGGACTTCGTGGAGATCGTCGGCGAGGCCCATCGCGAAGCGATGCACCTCAAACTCGTACGGGACGACAACGAAAAACCCGTGGACGCCCTGCACGTCCACGGTTATGCCTCCCCTGAAGAGAGCGAGGCGGTCCAGAAGCTCATCTGGGAGGGGCTGGGCCGCGAGGACCCGGTACCCGACACGGTGGGGCGGCTCGACGAGGACACGCGCAGCGAGCCCCTGGCGATCACCCAACTCGTACTGCTCCACCACCTCCTGCGCGGCAAGGAGTGAGTGACGGGGGCGATGGGAATCGCCCCCGTTGCCGCCTCAGATCAGTCCCCACCCGCCTCCGGCTTCCCGCCCAGGATCAGTCCCACCGCCTGCGGCTTCCCGCCCAGGATCAGTCCCACCCGCCTCCGGCTTCCCGCCCTAGGCCTCCTCGATGTGGTAGTAGACCTGCCAGGACTCGAGGTGCTCCGGTCCGCTCATGTCCTCGGGCTCATAACTTCCGATGAGGGTCTCCGGGTCCCCGGACAATTCACGGGTGTAGGAGGCGAGCTTCTCAGGCGGGTCGCTATCAGGCCTGATGGCATCGATCTGTATTTCGAGCTGGTCGCTGACCTCACCCTCGAAGACCGTCTCACGGACGTTGATCGACCACCCCGTGACCAGGTGGTAGAACCCCTCCTGGGGAAGCCTTGTGTGCTGCTCGTTCCCGTCGTCCCCGCTTCGGACGTGAACGTCCAGTTCGACCTCGTCGCCACGGTGAGGTCCGCGCTCCGGCGCCTCTCCTCCGTATTTCTGCCGGAATTCACCCTCGTCGAGTATGCGAATCTTGTCGAGGACGACGCGCACCTTCATGACAGCCTCCGAATGCCCTTTACCGAGCCTTCACTTCCGCGATCGACATGGGTGATCCTCCACCGCCGCTCGGGCCCGCCGTTGCACCACGAGGACCCGATGGTGCGCCGGCCATACTCGCGAACCCTGCTGCCGCGGGAGGGGCACCACGTAGTTCGATCGGACGGAGAGTTTGCGCCGCTGTAAGGACCTCCATCGGCCATCCCGCTCCCGCTGTGCGCCCAGCGCCCTACCCGTGGCGGCGCTATGGAGAGGGGCTACCTTGAGTCATACGCGATCTCCGCACCCGATTCGGGGTGTCACGACTCTCACCTTGAGCGACTCGAGCGGTGTGCGCGCGTGCAGGCGAACGGAAGCATCAATGCCAGCAGGGACAGTCAAGTGGTTCAATCCGGACAAGGGCTACGGCTTCATCACCCCTGAGGATGGGGGCGACGACCTCTTTGTCCACTTCTCCTCGATTCAGGTGCGAGGCTTCAAGACACTCGAGGAAGGCCAGCGGGTCACGTTCGAAGTCACCCAGGGCCAAAAGGGGGCGCAGGCCAGCGAAGTTGCGCCCGTCTGATCTGAAAGCTGCGACACAGGGACCCGAACGTCGTAACTAGCCCATCAAAAGGCGCTGAAGCCCCGCTCCGCGGGGCTTCATTCATGCCAGCACTAGCCGTCGTAGCGCGTCACGAAGCGCTGACGATTGCTGCGTCCGCCGCCGTAATCGACGATCCGAAAGTAGTCGACGTCAAAGCCCCGCTTGCCATCGGGACCGATGCGGAAATTGTAGGGCTGCCCCAGCTGTGCCGTGACGGTCCGTCCGCCGTTGTTGCCGTAGAGAGACACCGTTATCGACGTCGCGGTGTACGAGGTGTGGACGAGGACTCCATGGCTGGTGTCGTTGCGGAACTTCAAGTCGATGCCACCGTAGTTCAAGGTGGCTTCCCTCCCCATGGGATAGCGGGAGATGTACAAGCTGTGGGCTTTGCTCTCGACGATGGGTAGCCCCGCGAAGAACGCGGCGTTATAGGCTGTCGTTGCGAATTGCGATACGCCACCGCCAAGGGCGTCCTGCAACTCTCCCTTGATGATGACCGCGTCCTCGACGAACCCCTTGCCCCGGGTACGTCGTCCCACGTGTGCGTTCACGGAGAAGGTTTCGCCGGGCCTGATCACCGCCCCACGGACCATGTCCGCGATGAGGTGGATATTGCGGACCCGGGGCTGACAGCACTGGTGATGGGTCGTGAAGCTGCCGATGAGCTGCGTTATCCCCAGGCCCTGCGCCTGCTGGGTCGGGAGTTCAGGGTGGACCACCTCGACTTCGAGCTCGGCCCGCCGGCGCCCCTCGAGCAGGAGCCGCTCCAGCTGAGCCTCGGTGAGCTTGGGATCGAGGCGAACCCCTGACGCGCTCGGCACGAGCCGCACCTGAGCTGGCTGCGGAGTCCACGTCGCGTCCCCCTTGGAGTCGAACCTGGCGGGGGGGCTGAGGACCTCGAAGCTGGCATCCCGCGGTTCGAGGTTGATGCGGTCGACCTCTGAGGCGAAAACCTCCTCGACCGCCTCAACCGTCACATCCAATGCGAGTGAGTCCGTCTCACCTTCGCCCGGTACGACCCGAGACGAGATGAGACGGGCGATCTTGGGGGGTGGGAGAACGACCTGCGCGCGGCCAGCGCTGAGGATGAGTGGGGCTTCAAGGGCCCGTGCGACGATGGCGGCCAGCCTTTGGACCTCGCCGTCCCGCACCCGCTGGGGGATGACGTCGACCGGCAATGTGAGGTGGTCCGGCCCGTCGGTCCCCACCGCAGCGCGAACCGCCTCCACCGCCTCCTCTCGGCGCACCCGGGCTCCCGGCTGCGGCATTTCGGCGCTCACCTTGGCGGTCCTCGGGTCGGCACCCACCCGCCCGGGGAAGGGGTCACGGTCCAGCGTGACGGCCACCTCGTCGATCCAGTCCCGGACCGGCTCGAGCGTCACGTGATCGGGTAGATGCAGGTCGATGGGGCGCTCCCACAGCGCCGCTATGTGTGCCCAAGCGTCCGCGAGGGGGTTGCCGGTGCGGCCGGCCCGCAAGGCGGCTGCCACACCATCGTCGATCTGCGCCTCGTAGGTCTGCGGACCGGGGGAGAACTCGAACACGCGCTCGCCATGCACGAAGGTGATGGGCGCCCTCTGGCGCGAGGCCATCACCTCGTCGAGCAGTACGCGTACCGTCTCACCTCCCAGTCCGCCTACTCGCACTCCCTCGACGGTGACCCCGGGCAGCGCCTCCCCTCGGTGGACCACGACGAGAGTGCCGACGAGGAGCAACGTGACCGCCACGAACCCCCCCACAAGCATCGATGCCAGCACCTGCCACCGCCCGAGACGACGTGCCTGCGCGGGCAGGCGAGGCCCTGCCGCCTCAGGGGGCGTCTTGGACACGCCAAGACCCCCCCTCCGGCCTCCCACCCGGGCCGCATTCGGCCTGTCGGAGGAGGTGACCCTTGCACGCGTGTCTGGACGCTGATCCGTCTGTCTCATGCGGGTCTCATGCCTGTCTCGTGCTTCGGTTCGTTTCCGCCGCGGGGCTCTGTGCCGGTCCTGTCGCGCCTCCGACCCCCGGGCGAACACGGTTGTGCTTCCCTGCGGGCGCGTGGACGGACGGGTTCGCAGTAGCAGGCAAGGGCTGGCGGGACGGGGACGGTACCAAAGGGCACCAGAAACGTGCGACGTCCCTCGTTGGAAAGCGGCGGCGGTCGTGTAGGTGGACCCGTACCCGTCCATGCGGAGGCGGTAGAGGTTTTGCGATATTCGAGCTCCCGACTGCTATCTTCCGCCGACGGCGCCGCCCATGGCGCTCAACGAGATTGGTGACTGCACGCCGTGCTCCAGCCGGAGACGGGGCGGCGCGTCATTCACCGCACCACAGGGGCATGCGAGGGGTGCCTACCCGCCGGTAGAGCTCCTCGCCGAAACCATCGCTGCCGGAGCAGCTGGGGGGTGCGGGGGTTCTCCCCCGCGAGCCTGGGGGAGGCCGGCGGTGGCTGACGACGGAGGCAACTCGTTGCGCGGCTCCCGATCCGCTCGACTACTTATCGTCGTCCTGACGACCGCCATGCTCGCGGTTGTGGTGCCCGCGAAGGCCGCCACGGCGCCACGATCCCGGGACGGTTCCCTCGAGAGCGCGCGTGGCAAGATCGCGGCTGTCGAGGCCCAACTCAAGGAGGCACGCGCCACGCAGTCCGGGGCCGAGGCGGCCCTGCGCGAGGCGGACGTTCAGTTGGCGGCGCTGGAGGCCGCAGTGAACGAGGCTGCAGCCGCTGTCGACGCCCAGGAACTCGCCGTGGATGAGGCAGCGGGCCGAGTGGACGCGCTCGAGACCGAAGTCGACCACTATCAGCAGGCCTTCGCTGCGCGCGCTGCGGAGCTCTACAAGCGGGGAGTGGGGTTGCCCTTCGAAGCCGTGCTCAACGCGGGTTCGATCGGCGATGCACTCGACCGCAGCGCGTACATCCAGGCCCTGAACTCGTCCGATCAAGCCAGCCTCGAGTTGCTCGCCGCCACCCGCTCCGCAGTGGAAGGCGAGAGGAAGCGACTCGCCGAAGAGCGCGACCGGCTGGCTGCCATGCAGGCAGAGCAGGAGCAGCTACGAGCGAAAGTGGCTGAGCTCCGCCAGCACCGGGCACTGGCAGCGGCCGAAGCACGGACGAACGTCGTCCGGCTCGAGCAGGAGAAGGACAACCTCGAGGCGGAGTCACAGCGCATCGCCGCGCTCATCCGAGAGCGGGAGCGGGTCGCCCTTGCGACGACCGCCGCCACCCGCGGCTCGTCGGGACGGCTCGGTTCAGGGATCGGCCCCTCCGGCGTCGTCGGCACGAGCGGCTACATCTGGCCGCGGTGCGCGACGGTCACCTCGGAGTTCGGCCGTCGCTGGGGGCGCATGCATCAGGGGATCGACATCGACGGTGACACCGGCAATCCCATCTTCGCGTCGAAGGCCGGGACGGTGATCTACGCCGGCTCGTCGAGCGGCTATGGCCTGCTCACCCTCGTCAGCCACGGAGACGGGGTGGTCACCGCCTACGCGCACCAGAGCGCACTCGGGGTGCGTGACGGTCAGCGGGTGGCCCAGGGACAGCGGATCGGCAGTGTGGGCAACACGGGAAACTCGACCGGGCCGCATCTCCATTTCGAAACTCGCGTAAACGGCACGCCCGTCAACCCGCGACGATTCCTGCCCCGCAGCTGCTGACGCAGATGGCCGCCGGCCTCGCCCCCGACAGCCTCCACTCGCTTGTCGGGGTCCTCCAGTGGCCCATCCTCGAACGCATCCCGCTGTTCGGTGACCTCGCGATCTCCCCGCACGGCATCGGGGCCGCGGTGGGCTTCCTGGTGGGTGCGAAGCTCATGCTGCGACGTGCGGAACTTCGGGGGCTTGGCCACACCTACGTCGCCAACGTTCGTGAGGCCGTGCAGGACCTGCTGGTTCGGGCGGCGATCGGGGCGCTCGTCGGGTCGCGGCTCTTCTACGTCCTCACCCACCTTGACTTCTACGTCCGAGAACCCCTCCGTATTCTCTTCATATGGGAGGGAGGGCTCACATTCCTCGGCGGCGTCGCCGGGGCCATACTTGCCGCGCTCCCCGAAGCCCGGCGTCGCGACTACCGCCTGTGGCAACTGCTCGACTCAGCCGCGCCGGGTCTGGCCGTCGGCATCGCGATCGGGCGCATCGGTGACCTCGCCATCGGTGACCACATCGGGGACGTTGCCCCCGACTTCCCCCTGGCCTGGCGTTGCAGGGCCAATTTCTGGCACGAGGCGACGAACAGCCTGAGCTTCACGAATCCGGTCCCCGCCCAGCCCTACCCCTTCGGTGCAGCGGAGGTCCCGACACAGGGATGCTTCGCCGTCGCGCTCCACCAGACGGCCCTCTACGACTTTTTACAGGCCGCGCTGCTCGTTGTGCTGCTGCTCGCCCTCGAACGCCGGCCGCGGTGGGACGGATTCTTCGCCGCCGCCTACGTGTATTGGTACGGGGCATTTCGGCTCGGCATCGACTTCCTGCGCCAAGACCGCCGCCTGTTCGGCTTGACCGGGTCGCAGTATGCGGCGCTGACTGCGATCGTGGCGCTCACCCTCTACCTGTGGTGGTCGAAGCCTTGGCAGCGAAGGCCGTGGACGTGGGCCCCACCGGACTTCGATCTTCCCTGGTTGCGAGCCACCCAGGAAACGGCGACCGCACCTGGGAACGGAGGGCAGCACGAGACATCACTGGCCCCCCGGGACGAATAGGGGAGTTCCGGCAGCAGCCTCTCCGGACACCGCCCGAAGGACCCCGACTGGCCCGAACTCGTCCACCCCGTCGGCCGGGCCCAGGGTTATTCTCTTTTTATGGTGGAGGGCCATGAACGCTTCGAGGAGCTCGCTCTCCAGCACGTCCTGGGTGGCCTGAGCTCTTCCAACGCCGCAATCTTCCGGGCCCATCTCGTCGAGTGCCGGGACTGTCGCCTCCGTGTGGCGGAGTTGCGAGACATGGCGGCGGAGCTGGCGGCGACGGAACGCGAGGAGCGCCGGCGATCCGCGGTTGCGACTCAGGTTGCTCGCGAGGAGGGGACCAGCGAAGAGCCTCGTTCCTGGTTGCCGTGGTCGTCGCCGCGCTGGGCGATGCTTGCGCTCGTTCTCGCAGCCATCATCGTCGTCGTACTGTTGTTTTGGAATTACCATCTGCGACGCGTAACCGGCCAGTATGCGGCTGAAGTCGAACGTCAGGCGGGGGTTTTCGAGGTGCTCGCTTCCGGCGAGCCGCTTCCCGTCCAGACCCGGGAGGGCGTGCGAGGGATAGCCGCGATCCGCGACGGCAATGTGGCGCTGGACCTGTTACGACTGCCAACGCTGGCGGAGGCGCAGATCGCCATCTGGGTCGTCCCCGCCCAGCTCGAGGGCCCGGAAGAGATCGCCCAGCTTCCCAAGAACGGCCAGTTGGCGGCCGTCGTCGAAGTCGGCGGTGCGGACACCGTACTTGTCACCTTGGAGCAGAACGATCACTATCCGCGTACCCCAGGTGATCGCGTGCTGGCGAGCATTCCCATCCACCTCAATTGAGGGCAAGGGCGCCGGCCGCGCTCGACTTGATGGGTGGCGTGCCTCTGCACCGTTTCGCGTGTCTGGCTGGTCGTGCGATGCGGGGCCGGCTTCGATACGCTGCCGGTTGCCGAAGCTCAACTCCTTGTCCTCCGGGCGCGTAGCTCAGTGGGAGAGCGCTGTCTTCACACGGCAGAGGTCGATGGTTCGATACCGTCCGCGCCCACCCGTGCCAGGCCCCTGTCGACACGGGCCTTCGTCTCCCGCCGGATGCCCAGGTCAGCGCGGGTCTTCGTGGCCCTAACGGCTCTCGTCGTCTCGGGGCTGTCCCTGGCACCCGATATGCGCCGTATTGGCCCTAATAGGTGACGGAGGCGCAGTAGCAAGACCAAGCATTAGAAGAGAAATCACTCATGGCCACGGACCAAATAACAGGTAAACACGACATCAATCCAGACGATAGGACATCGCATCGGCTGATTTTTCAGCCAGGTGCCGTTTTTCGACCGTGACGTCTATTACAAGCAGGCATCGTCCCCCTTCCAGCGTCCAGCCTTTTGCCCGCTACCACTGCTCGCGTCAGTGCCTGAGAGCCGGATTTGGCGGTGGTTCCACGGGCAGCATCAACTGGCTTATTCCACCTTCCGTTCCGCTTCACGCAAGGTGCTGAGGGTGCGCTTCACTTCGGTGCGCAACTTCCCCAATGTCTTGTCGTTGTTCTGGTTGCGCTCGGCAGCTAGAAGCTTTCCATGAGCGTTGGTGTACTCGCTGTAGGCCGCCAGCCATTGGACTTTGAAACTCGCTTCTTCCTCCGACATGACACGCGTGAAGAGGTCGCGGTCGTGGCCGGGTAGGGGGTCTTTGGCACGCATCCACCGACGGGCAGCGGAGGCCTCCACGACGACTCGGGGGGCGATTTGGACCTCCGCGCCCCGGCTGGTGGGGAACATGAGGTAGAGCGGCGAGCACTCGAGGGCTGCGGCGAGCTCGAGCGCTTCGTCGAGCCCTATTCCCCGCTGGCCCGTCTCGATGTGGTTCAGCGTCGCCGGTTCCATCTCGACTCCGAGGTCGGCGAGGCGGCGCACCACCTCACGCTGAGACCATCCGAGCGCTTCCCGCACCGCTCTGAGTTGTGGTCCGAACACTTCTGATGATTTGGCTGCAGCCACCGCGGTTGCTCCTGTCTTGTCCCTCTGCCGGCGTCGTGTCCGCACGACCGGAGAACGGCGCGACCGGTCACCGATGAGGCGGGGACGCTACGACCACAGCAAAGGCCGCCGGCACGAAGCCCTGCGGGCTTGACTTGCCCTCGCCCAGCCGCCCCATCGCGGCCCCCGCCCGCATGCGCGGACGCAACTCGTTCCTCTGGCGCCGACCTGTCGTCGGTTTTCAGAGCGTGACAATAGCCCAGCACGCCGTCACGTGAGCGGCTGATTCTGGGGCAAGGTCCCGTGCGCAGGCGAGGACGCGACAACAAGACGCCTCGTTCCATTTTTCCGTGTTACTCCCAAGGCGAGGCAACCGCAACGCTCCTCGGTGACGAATAGATACCACCGGCTCCCGCTGCGGGTTCTGATCCAGGGCGACGAGCGCCGACGGGCCACGAAGCGACATGGTCGGGCAGAGGATGCGGCACCATGAACAACTATGACGCCCTACCCGGGGCCCGTGTGCCGTGGTCTGATCAGGCAGGAACGGGCAAATCGGGCGTACAGCCACGCTCCGTCCCGGAACGAAAGAACGATGCTAAACGCCGCCGGGCTCGGGCTCGCGCAACCCACGAACGCTGGCGACGACAACATCTGCAACAGGTCGCGTCGGTCGAGGATCAGCGGAGCGCACGCGGCGATTGAAAAGGGGGACTATCGGGCGATAGGGGAAAAGAAGGCAAGGCGGCCTCACCGATGCCCGCGAGCCTATTGCCAAGTCGCGGGGCGTTGTCTCAGCACGGTAGGCAGGAGTCCTCGCGACGGTTCCGGCTGCAAAGGCCCTGCGCGCGTCCGCCGAGTGTCGTCTCCCCAGCCGCAGCGGCGAGAAATTCCGCCAACTCCTGGCGATTCGTCCTCACCCGGTGGAGAATGCCTGAGTTTGGTCGCGCCGGAACGCCGGGCGAAGAGTGGGACGGTCGCGCTGTGCCCGTGGCCGTACGCACGGGCAGGCCGGCCGTAGGCCGGCGGGGGGCGGGTGGTACTAAGGAGAAGCGATGGCTGACCGACTGCCTGAGATCAAACGGGAACTCGCCCAGATCTATACCGTGGGCGGCTATGCGGCGGGCAGCGCTGGCCCCTATCCGTTGGGCCAGATGGACTGGCTTGTCGACGAGGTCGAGCGCCTGCGGGAGGCAATCCAACGGCATCGAGTTGCCATCGAGAACGGGTTGGACGCCCTCAGCGCGGGCGACGGCTGGGACGAAGTGATGAAGGTCTACGACGGAGCCAACGATCGACTGTGGGCCGCGAGCGCCGCGGAGGAAGATGTCAGCACTTGACGCAGGCGACGCCTTCGATGGCGGCATCGTAGTTTCAGCTGGTCATGCCGCAGCGGAGGAGTCGGCAACGACGAGGGCACGCTCACGGGGGATCAGGCCAGCCGGAATGGACGGATCTCCGGCCACCAGCCGGCGTAGGGCGCTCGCCTTGCTCTCACCGGCCACGAGCCACAGGACCCGCCGAGCCCGGCTCAGGGCAGGGTAGGTGAGTGTCAAACGACGACGGTCCTTGTACGGGAGCGTGACAGCGACGTCGCGGTCATCAACCTCGAGGACCGGGTCGCCAGGGACCAGCGAGGCGGTGTGCCCGTCTTCGCCGAGACCGAGATGAACAACGTCGAGGACGCAAGGATCGCCACACACGTTGCGCAGTTCCTGCTCGTAGCGGAGAGCTGCCAGGCTGGGATCCGGGAGCATGACTGGCATGGGGTGGACGTTCGCGGCAGGGATAGGCACCCGGTCCAGCAACTGCCGACGCAACGAGGTGAGGTTGCGGTCCGGGTGCCCCGGGGGGCAGATGCGTTCATCCGTTTGGAAGACGTGTAGTTTGCGCCACGGCAGCGGGCTGGTACTCAATGCGGTGAACATCACCTGCGGTGTGCTGCCGCCGCTGAGAGCAAGGGCGCACCCACCCCTGTCGCTCACCGCCTCGTGCACCAGACGAGCCAGATGCTCAGCCGCGACCTCCCCCAGCTGACAGGGCTCGGCGACTTCGATTGCCATCCCATGAGGGGAGGGCGGTTCTGCGTCTCGTGGTGACCTCACCGTGTGCCTATCCTCGTCCCAACCAGGAGCGGATTCTCCCCAAGCTCGATCGGGCGGCAGCGACACTCCGTCTCCCGCTCTAGGCTCGCCTGGTGTTCGAAGGAGCTCGTGCCGCCTGCCGGCTGTTCGTGGTTCGAGGCGCGGGCGTCCTGATACTTCTCGCGCTGACGGCCTGCGCTGGCCGTATCACCTCTCCACCCGTGGGCGATGCGGAACAGGCCCAGGTGAAGGTGACTAGGCCTGATAGTCCGACGCCGCCCCCACCGGTCCCGGAGCGCGAGGGGCTGCAGGATGCGCTCGACGCGGTCGCGGCTGCGTTTCTCGCGAAGGATGCTGCAGCGCTGCGCCCGTGGCTTTCCGATCCCGACTCGCTCTTCGGCCGTCGCTGGCTCGCCCGGGCGGAGAACCTGCGGGACGTGCCCTTGAAGACGTACAGGCTCGAGCTCGACCCGTCCCTGCCCGACCTCACGAGCGCAGCGGTGCGGGCACGCCATGGCCCGACCGCCCAGGTCGTCTATGTCGTCGAGAAGCACGCACTGGAGGGTTTCGACGGCGACGGGCCGGCCGAGGAGGATCTCTTCCTCACCGTGGTTCGCCTTCCAGGCAACGAACCCGTGCGGAGCTGGCGAATCGTCGGGGACGTCGACGCCGAGCCGCTCGGGCTCGTCAGCGTGGACCACCTCTGGGACCATGGACCCGTCGTCGTTCATCGGGCGGGAGGCTTCCTCGCACTCAGTCATCCCGGCAATGCCCAGGTCGCGAGGCTCGTCCTCGACGAGGCCTCTGCCGCCCGGGCGGTCATGAGCGCACACTGGACGCTTCCCTGGAGTGGCAACGTTCCCCTCGTCATCCCTCGCGATGAGCGAGAGCTGCGCGAGCTCCTCCACGTGACGTTCGACCTTTCGACTTTCGTGGCCTTCGCCACGGCCACCCCCTCGGGAGAGCTCGGCGAGTTTCGCCTCAGCGGCGCCCGTGTCGTCTTGAACACCGAGCGCTTTCTGGCCAGCCCGGCCGAGACTCGACGTCGCATCCTCGCGCACGAGCTCCTGCACGTCGCCACGAGACCCCACTCGGGTCCGACCATGCCGTCCTGGGTGGAGGAAGGACTTGCGCAACGGCTCGGCGAGCAGGATTCGACGACCGGGACCGACCTACTCAGGGCAGCCACTGCCGGGGGATTTGCGGGCCGCCCACCGGAGGACGCCGCCTTCACCAGGGGTCCGCCCGACCGGATCTTCCTCAGCTACCAGCTCGCGTGGAGCTTCGCCGATTTCCTGGCCGATGCCTACGGGGAGACGGCGTTGGCACGCTTCTACGCCGAACTCGGACGAGGATCCGTCGGGAAACCTGGTCGCGTCCACTATCACGTGGACCGCGCCGCGCGTCTCGTTTTCGGGGCGTCCCTCCGTGACCTCGAAGCGGCTTGGGCACGCCGTTTACGTGGCGCATGAACGAGGACTCAGTTGTAACTCACGACGGCCACCGGGCAGGGCGCTTCCCGGAGGACGTACTCCGTGCCGTGGCCGAGGAAGGCCCGCTGGCTGGCGGAGCGACGGTCGCTGGACAGGACGATGAGGTCGGCCCGATCGGTGGCGTACTCGACGAGCTTCGTCAGTGTCTGGTCAGCGACGAGGACCTCGGTATGGACCGTCGCGCCCATGGAGTGTCCGAGCTCGGCGATGTTCTCGACCAGTTGCTCGGCGATCTCGACGGCTTCGTGGAGCGAACCTTCTTCGTCCACCCGGGTTTCGTGCTCGGGGCGGCTGACGACGTGGACGACGTCGACGATGATGTCGTCGTCTGCCCGGGCGAGCCAGTAGGCGACCTCCGCTGCTCGCCGGTCCCCCTCCGTGCCGCGCACAGGCAGGAGGATGTGGCGCAGCTGAAGCTCGCCGCCCTCCCGGTCCGGCTCCCCGTCGTGCGAGGCCACGATGAGCAGGGGTGAGGGAGCGTCGACGATGATCTCGTCGACGAAAGGCTTGAAGAGCGCCTCACCCTCCTCCGGCTGCGCGTTCACGCCGAGCACGACCAGGTCGTAGCCGTTGCCGGCCTCCGCGACCACCGCCGGAGCCACCCCGTCGTCCGTCGCCCGCTCGATCGTGCGGAGATCCTCGAAGCGCTCGTCGATCCGTTCGAGCTCGGCGCGACCATCGTCGTCAGAGAGGTTCATGCGGGTGACCGTGACCTCTTCGTCCGCGATGAGCTGTGTGAGGAGCTCTGCCGCGACCTGCGTTCTCCTGCCACCCAGGGCGGGTAGCAGCACGCGCTTGAGATTGGCGACGAAGCTCTGCTCCCGCCGCTCCATGGCCGCTATCCGCTCTTCCTCTTCCTCGGAGAACTCCACATGGCGCAGCGCCCAACGCGCGATCGGCGGGGCCATGAGCGCCGTGACGACGGAGATCATGAGGATGATCGTGTACATCGGCATGGTGAGGATGCCGACGCTCAACCCGATGGTCGCCACGATGATCTCGAGCGCGCCGCGAGCGTTCATGGCGGCACCGACCGTGAGCGCCTCCCAGCCGGTCATGCGGCTCGCCTTCGCACCCACGTAGGCGCCGGCGAACTTACCGAAGATCGCGATCGCGAGCACCGCCGCGGCGACGATCGCCGTCATGGGTTGGGCGAGCTCGGCGAGGTTGACACGGATGCCCGACAGGGCGAAGAAGATGGGAGCGAAGACCCCGAGCGTGATGGCCTCGAACTGGTGACGCAGGCGGTGGTCGAAGCGCTTGATCTCTCCCACGAGGATCCCGGCGATGAACGCGCCGAGCACGGCTTCGAGATGCAGCAGGTGGGTGAGGGAACCGAACAGCAGGGCGAGCACCATGAGGCCGGTGAGCATCATGGTGTCCGTGCCGAAGTGGGTGTGGAGGAAGCGCATGACC
>JBHELG010000104.1:0-4902 GCA_046263195.1 Nitriliruptorales bacterium
CCGACGGGGCGGCCGGGCAGGCCGTCCGGAGGTCGGCGCGTGGGGCGGGTGGTGTGGGGCAAGCGGGCCGCAGGCAAGCGGGCGGAGCGGGGGCTGAGGGGAGGGGCGAGCACACCCGAGCCTGACGTGCACGCTCTCGCGGGCGCTTACACGCTCGACGCTCTGCCGGCCGAAGAGGCTGGCTTCTTCGAGAAGCACCTCGCTTCCTGTGCCAGCTGCCGCGAAGAGGTGGCGGGATTGCGTGCCACGGCGGCGCGGCTGGGCTCCACTGCCGCCGAACGCGCTCCCGAAAGGCTGCGTCATCGGGTGCTGGCCGAAATTGACCACACGCGCCAGTCGCCAGGCGCGGGCCCTCCACCGCGCCGCGAGCCCGGCCCGCCCCGGCTTCGCGACCTGCCCGGGAGTCGGCGAAGCCGCCGGGCGGGCGGGTGGTGGATCGGACTGGCTGCCGCGGTGTTGGCGATCGCGACGCTCGGGCTCGGCGGGCTCGTGGCACGTCTCAACACGAGGGTCGAGGAACTTGAAGCCCGTTCGGCCCAGGTCTCTCGCGTGCTCGCGGCCTCGGATGTCCGAACCGTCCCCCTCGGTGGCCCCGATGCCACCCGTGCGAGCGTGATCGTGTCCCAGCAGGAGGGCGGTGCCGTGCTCGTAGCCGAGGAACTGCCTCGGCTCGGCGAAGACCAGGTGTACGAACTCTGGTTCATCGCGGCCGACGGTCCGCGCCCCGCCGGGCTCTTCCAGCCCGACGAGAACCAACAGGTGGTGCAGGTCGTGACCGCGGACCTCTCGGGAGTGGAGGCCGTCGGGATCACGATCGAACCGACAGGTGGCTCTCCGAGACCGACCTCCGATCCGTTGCTCTTCGGGAGGATGTGAGGAAACGGACGACGGCCCAGAGGGCGAGCGCCCCGGCGATCGCCGCGTAAGGCGGGTTTGATTTCGCCGCCCCGGAACCGGCGTAGGAGTGCAGCCCCGTGATCCAGAGGTTCACCGCGTAGTACGTGAACATGAGCAGCAGGAAAGCGATGATCCCGATGCCTGCCGCGCCTCGCCCCCGCAGTCCCCGCGTGGCGCGCGAATGCAGGTAGCCGGCATATGCCACCCACGTGAGGAACGCCCCGGTCTCCTTGGGATCCCAGCCCCAATAGCGTCCCCAGCTCTGTTCCGCCCACACCGCTCCGGCGAGCACCGCGAAGGTCCAGATGGGGAAGGCGAATGCGGTGGTGCGGTAGGCCAGGGAATCGAGAGTCGCCGCCGATGGCAGCGCCGGCAGGAACCACCACGCGGCGAGCACTCCGAGTCCGACGATCAGCGGCGCGATGACGCTCGCGACCGTGTTGCGAAACAGCAGCGAATACGCCAGCGTGATCGCCGCCGCGCTCACCGCCATGGGGACCGGATTGAGCACCTCACGGAGGGCCTGCCCGTAGATCTCCGGGTCCTCGAGCGCGCCATCGTCCACGTAGCCAACAGGGCGCCCGTCGCTCTCGCCCGCTTGGATCCTCCCCGTCGTGTCCGGCTTCTCCCCCTCGTGGGCCGGTCGGGCCGCCTCATCGAGCGCGGGCCGAGGCCGCAGGTAGGCCGCCCCCACCGTCGACCCACGTTGAGCGGCGGCCTGCCTCTCAGCGACGCGCCGCTCGGCGAGGTCTCGGATGAGGTAGAGACCGGTGAACACGAACGCGACGGTGAACACCGACGAGGCCGCCATCGCCGCGAACGTGTGGATCTTCAACCAGTGGGTCTGCAGGGCGGGCATGAGGGGCCCGGCGGGGGTGTAGAGGAAGAGGGCGCTCGTCATGATGACAAGCGCGCCGAAGACGATGAAGCCAACGAGCTCGGGGCGCTTCAGCCGGGCATGGACGAAGAGGACAGCCACGAGAACGGTTCCGAAGGCCATGGCCGAGGAATACTCGTACATGTTCCCCCAGGGCACCCGCCCACCCGACGCCATCGAGCGCGTGACGATGGCGGCAAGATGCGTCGCCAGCCCGCTCACGGCGACTACGACCCCGAGCACGCCGACCGCCTCCCCCACCCGGGGACGCCGCCCTTCGACCCGGTCAAGGCGGGTGAACGCCATCCGGAAGAAATAGGCGAACATCGCGGCTAGGTAGAGGAGAAAGGTCACCGGGAAGAACAGCGTCCTGGACAGCTCGGCAAGCGCCGTCTCGGTCATCTCCGGGCCACCTCTCGTGGGCTGCGGGACGTCGGGGCACCGTCCCGGTCGCTGGACTTCCCCTCCCGCGACGGCCTCTGGACCTGAAGCTCATTCTCCAGCGTCCGGACGATCGACGCGAATTCCTTCTCGAACGCCTGAGGTCGCTGGAAGGCATGACCCGCGACGGTCACGAGCGTGGCGCCGGACCGGTCGGATTCGATCTCAACCCAGATGCGACGACGGAAAGCGTACAGGGCCGGTAGGAGCCCCACGAGGAGCGTTGCGGCGGCGGCCAGGAGCAGCGGATCGGTCAACCGACGGCTGACCTGGAAACCGCTCCACTTGCGCAGCTCGGAGAAGGCCACCGTGGCGCCGCCGCTCAGGGTCGTCTCGGAGGCAGGCCGCAGCGCGAATGTCGCGGTCTTGGTCATGCGGCGGGTGTCGAGCCGGTCGACCCTCTGGGCTTCGAAGAGCTGGAGGTCGCCCTCCCAGGCCTCCACGAGCAGGAGTGGGGCCTCCGCCCCGGGCCAGCGCGTCGGAATAGGCAGGCCGTCGGGACCCTCTGGCGCGGTGGGCAGGAAGAAGAGGTCGAAGCCGAGCTGCGGCTTCGTGGCCGGCGCCTTCACGACGCCGCGCCAGGCCCCGCCGCCACCGTCGAGGTCGCTGAGCGGGACGAACGCGTCATGAACGATCTCGCCGCGCGGATCGCGTACAACGACCCGCACCGCGTACCCCCAGTCGAGCTGGTGGATCTTCATCCCGTTGACGACCGCCGGCACGTTCACCTGGAGGTTGCGGCGCACGGGCGGGCGTCCCTGTCCCGGGTCGAACGTCACCTCCGAGCGGAAGTAGGCCGGCTGCCCGTCTGGGTGCCAGTCCACAGCGAACCGGTCCAGGGTCAACACGAACCCGGTGTGGTCGTCGGCCCCCCACCACCTGCCAGGCTCCCGGTTCCAGTAGGCGACGGGAGTGTCCGCGAACGACTGGCCTTCGACGACTCCCACCATGCCGATGAAGGTCGTGAGCTTGCCGACCACGATGCCGACGAGCAAGAGGTAGAAGGCCGTGTGGAAGAGCAGGCTGCCACCTTCTCGAGCGAGGTGTCCGCGTTCGGCCGCAACCTGGGCCGGCCCCGGGGACAACGGTCCTGGACCGTCCCCGTCGCGGGCCGGTCCCGATGGCAAGGGTTTCGGGGCCTCCTCGTCAGCCTGGTCCGAGGGTGCGTCGGCTGGTGCGGGAAGGACTCCGACGCGGGGATCCGACCGTGTCGGGATCGGTTCCGCGGCCAGGGCGATCCCCACCTGCCGCACCCGAAAGCGCCTCCGGCGCAGCAGCGCCTGGATGACGCAGAGCGCTTCGTCCGGAGGGGTAGCTGTCGTCATCTGTGACACGTGAGGCTTCGTGAGGAGCGCACGAGCACCCGGCGGCTGGCCGCGGCGGGCGGTATGGACGTAGGCCCTGTAGCGGGGGATGAGGCAGCTCGTGAGGCTCGTGAAGAGCAGAACCAACAGGACGAGGAACCAGGGGGCCCCGAAGACGTCGAAGAGGCCCAGCCTGTCCAGGATGCGTGCCACGGGGGCTCCAGGCCCCTCCGCCCCCGAGAGCCAGCGCGCGACGGTGTTCGGGACGTTCGGCCGCTGGGGCACGATGGTCGCAAGGAAGGTGGCCGCTCCCAAGGCACCGAGCAGATAGAGGGCGCTGCGCATGCGGCGTAGCCAGCGCCACATCGCCACGAACGTGTCGACAGGACCGGGAATGATCGGTTTGTCTCTGCGACTGGGGGTGGGGGTGGAAGAGGGCATCGGCTAAAGGGGTGGAACGAAGCCCTGGATGAGGGGCCGGAGAAAGCGGATGAACTCGTGCCACAGGCCGGTGGCGATAGCGAGGCCGGTCACGACGAGCAGGCCGCCGCCGGCGATCTGCAGCGCCCGGGCGTGACGGCGCAGGAAGGCGAGTGCGCCGACGGCACGTCGGAAGAGCACCGCGACGAGGATGAATGGCAACCCGATCCCGAGCGCGTACACAAACCCCAGCGCGCCGCCCCGGACCAGGTCCCCTCCGCTCACAGAGTTCGTGAGCGCGAGGATGGCTGCAAGCGCGGGACCGATACAGGGCGTCCAGCCCACGCCGAACACGAACCCCAGGAGCGGCGCCGTGAGAACCCCGCTTCGAGGCGGATGGTCCGAGAAGCGGTACTCGCGCGCGAGGCGTCCGGAGGCGAGCAGCAGGCCGAGTGTGGCGACGAGGAGGCCCATCCCGGCACGGGCCCAAGGACTCTGCTGCAGAAGGGTGAGCTGCGACGTCGCCATCCCGAGCATGGTGAACGGCAGCGCGAACCCCACGACGAATAGGGATGCTCCGAGCAGCACCCTGCCGTGGTTCCCCGGCCCGCCGCCGGCGAGATCAGCGCCCGACAGTCCGGTTACGTACGAGACGTAACCGGGCACGAGCGGCACGACGCATGGGCTCGCGAATGAAACGACGCCGGCCGCGAACGCCACCGCCGCCGCGACCAGCAGGTTCGCGTCGGTGATGAGGGTTCGCGCGACGTCGGCCACGTTCCTCCTTCCCAGCCCTCCCGGCACCTGGGGAGGACCTCCGCCAAGGCTAGATCATCCCAGGTTGGTAGCCGTCAAGCGGCGAGGTGTTGGTTGTCGGCGCTGAGCCAGGTTGCGAAGGCGATGTGTTCGTCGTAGACGGCATCGTGGGTCAGTACGCCGTCGAGGATTCCGACGAGCTTGTTG
>JBHELG010000105.1:0-14710 GCA_046263195.1 Nitriliruptorales bacterium
CACCTCAGTGGCCTGGGCCTCCGAAATGCGGCCAGCGACGAACGCCTCCCGAGTGGCGGCAAGCCCCTCGACGGCCTTGGCGGTTTCGATGGACGCGGCGGCCTGCTGGGGCTGGTACCCAACATCCTGGCCAGCCACTGCGCCCCCGACCGATGCCCCTTGACCCGATACGCGCCAGACTCCTCGGCGCGGGCCGCCGCCCTGGCCCGGGCCGCTGCACACACCTTCTCGCCCCGGACCAGGACCTCGACCAGCGCGACCGCCTCCGGTCCGGCGAGGCGTGCGGGGTCGAAAACCGCCAATGCTTGGGCGAGTGTCTCGACCGCCTGAATGATCCTCTTCATACAGTCGATCGTACGTTCGGCGTGTGACAGGTATCTGGGGTCCGGAGGTTGTCGAGGTTTTAGACGGCAGGTGTGCCCTCCGCGCGAGCGCACCCCAACCTGTCCCGCCACCCACCCAGGAACGGACGGGTCAGCGCTCCCGGTTCCGCCGGGGCTAGCATCGGCGGCTGTGACGGCCCTAGAACTGCCGCTCGTCGGCGTGCCCGGCCAGGCAACGCCCCGCCCCGCCGGATGGTCGGAGGGGGAGGTTGGGGTGCGTCACGGCGTCGCCTTCGCCACGGTCGGATGCCGTCTCAACCAGGCAGAGACCGAGGAGGCACTCGCGACCCTCGTGGCGCGCGGCTACCAGCTGGACCGCGACGGTGGGGCCCGCCTCGTCGTCGTCAACACCTGCGCGGTGACCCGCGAGTCCACCGCGACCTCGCGTAAGCTCATACGATGTGCCGTCCGCAGCAATCCCAACGCCACCGTCGTGGTGACGGGCTGCTACGCGACGGCCGAGCCCGATGCGGTCGCGTCCCTCGCCGGCGTCGACCTCGTCGTGCCCAACGAGGACAAGGAGCGGCTGGCCGACCTCCTCGCGGCTCACGACCCTGCTCTCGCCCCGACCCCCGCGGAGCAGCTGGTAGGAGCCGACGCTGACGACCTCACCAGGAGGCTGCACACCCGTGTATCAGTGAGGGTCCAGACCGGCTGCGACGTCCACTGCGCCTTCTGCATCATCCCGTCGACCAGAGGGCCACTACGTTCGCGACCGCCTGACGAGATCGTCGCCGACCTGCGTCTGCGAGTCGCCGACGGCGTCCGCGAGGCGGTACTCACTGGCGTCCATCTCGGTAAGTACGGGCATGACGTTGGCGATCGTGAAGGCCTCGCTCACCTCGTCAGCCGCCTCCTCGACGAGGTCGAAGGCCTCGAACGCCTCCGCCTGTCCTCCGTTCTCCCGCTCGAGGTGACGCCGACCCTCATCGAGGTCTGGTCTCAGGACGCGCGGGTCTGCCGCCACCTCCACGTCCCGTTGCAGAGCGGCTCCGACCGCATTCTGTCCGCTATGGGTCGCGGTTACGACGTGGCCGCCTTCCTGGCCCGCGTCGACCATGCCCGCTCGCGCCTGGCTCATCTGGGTCTGTCAACCGACGTCATCGTCGGCTTCCCCGGAGAGACGCGGGACGACTTCGATGCAACACTGAGAGTCGTGGAGCGTGCCGGGTTCGCGAAGCTTCACGTCTTCCGCTACTCGGGCCGGCCCGGTACCCGCAGCGCGGACACGATGCCCGATGACGTACCCGATGCGGAGAAGCGGGCGCGCTCCAGTGAGCTCGTTTCTCTCGGGGAGGCACTCCGAGACCGCTTTCACGCCTCACTCCTCGGCGCCGAGCTCGACGTGGTCGTCGAATGCGACCGTGGCGGAGGGTGGCTGCAGGGAACGGCCGGCAACTACCTGAAGCCGCTGTTTCACGGAGACCCAAGCCTCGTCGAGCAGCTGGTCCGTGTCCGGCTGACGGGCCTGCGCGGTACGACCATGAGCGGCGAACTCCTCCACGTCCTGTAGGGAGTCGCGATCTCCTGCGCCACCCGGGGCCAGTACGTCGCACGGGACGGTCAGGCTCTACCTCGCCCAGGCTACACGGCTGGCTCTACTCCTCGCCCAAATAGGGATAGCGGTGATCGCTGGGAGGCAGGTATGTCTCCTTGATCACGCGCGGGCTCACCCAGCGCTGAAGGTTGAGCCCGGATCCGGCCTTGTCGTTGGTGCCCGAACCCCGAGCACCACCGAACGGTTGCTGACCCACGATCGCCCCGGTCGGTTTGTCGTTCACGTAGAAGTTGCCGGCGGCATGACGCAGACGGGAGGTGGCTTCGACGATCACGCCCCGGTCGCGGGCGAAGATCGCGCCGGTCAGTGCGTAGGGGGACGTCGTATCCACGAGGTCGAGGACGGACTCCCAAACGGCGTCCTCGTAGACGAAGACGGTGAGGAGGGGACCGAACAGCTCCTCTTCCAGCATGCGGTGGCGTGGATCGTCCGACACGACGATGGTGGGCTCGACGAACCAGCCGATGGAATCGTCCGTACCGCCACCCACGAGGATGCTGAGATCGGGGTCGTGGCGCGCTTCCTCGATCGCGGCCCGGTGCTTGTTGAACGCCTTGCTGTCGATGACGGCACCGAGGAAGTTGCGGAAGTCCGCGATGTCTCCCATGCCGAGGCTGCGGGTGACGTCGACGAGTTCGTCGCGCAGACGTGGCCACAGGCTGGACGGCACATAGGCTCGTGACACCGCGGAGCATTTCTGCCCCTGGTACTCGAACGCCCCGCGAGTCAGGGCGGTCACGAGCGGTTGAGGGTCAGCGGAAGGGTGAGCCAGCAGGAAGTCCTTGCCGCCACTCTCTCCGACTATGCGCGGAAAGGCCCGGAAGTGACGGATGTGCTCGCCGATCTTCGCCCACAACTCGCGCAGTACGAACGCCGAACCGGTGAAGTGCAGGCCCTCGAAGTCGGGGTGGTCGAGGCAGACGTCGGCAACGAGCGCCCCGTCGCCGTGGACGAGGTTGATGACGCCTTCGGGAAGCCCGGCCGCCTGTAGGACCTGCAGGAAGTAGTGGGCCGACAGCGCCTGCTTCTCGGACGGCTTCCAGACCACCGTGTTGCCCATGAGTGCCGGTGCAGTGGGAAGGTTTCCGGCGATGGACGTGAAATTGAACGGAGTCACCGCCAGGACGAACCCTTCGAGCGGGCGATAGTCGACCCGGTTCCAGACACCGGCTGAGTTGAGCGGCTGCTGGGAGAGAACCTCGGCAGCGAAGGCGACGTTGAAACGCAGGAAGTCGATGAGCTCGCAGGCCGCGTCGATCTCCGCCTGGTGGGCGGTTTTCGACTGACCGAGCATGGTCGCGGCGTTCAGGGTGTCCCGCCAGGGTCCAGCGATGAGCTCGGCCGCCTTCAATATGGTCGACGCCCGCTCGTCCCACGGCAGCGCTGCCCAGTCGGCCTTCGCGTAGAGCGCGGCCTCTATCGCGTCGCGCACGTGCTCGACTCCGGCAGCGTGAACCGTCGCGAGACGGAGACTGTGGTTGTGGGGAGCCCGCAGATCGAAGGTGGCACCGGTGCGGATCGGGCGGTCAGCGATGACGCACGGCGCCTCGATCGTCTCTTTGGTCAACTCGTCCAGCCGGCCCTTCAGACGTGCGCGTTCGAGGGTGCCGGGGGCGTACACGCGGGCCGGCTCGTTCGTGGGCATGGGGGCGGCGACTCGGGCGGTGAGCATGGCCTCCTCCGCGTCGAGGTGTGCTAGTGGGAACGCCCTCTGGCGTCTCTCGGGCCGAGCACCCTGGTGGTCTTGGCCAAGTCGAGGCCTTCCCTGCGATCTTCGGCGCCAGTCGGGGAAGGAGGGGCCGCCGTGGCGCGGTCCACGGATGGGGCGGAGGATGAGGTGCCGGGGCGCACGAGTTCGGGCGGCGCCAGCCCGCCGGCGGAACTCGCATCGGCTCGCCAGCCGTATTGGAACGTCTCCGACGACGTGGGGGTGAGCGACGTGAAGATCGCGATCGTGCGAGGAGCTTCCAACGCTCCACTCGCTGCCAGCGTCCCGCCCGACTCGTCAGCGGCGAAACGTTCGACGTCGACCATGGCGCCCGCCGTTATCAGCTGGAGGACGACTTGGTTGGACACGACCGGGTCGATGACGAGCGCCGACCTTTCCCCATCGCCCCCGAGCTGAAACCCCTGCTGGCCGGCCTCGAACGTTACGAGCGGCCACACGGCCCCGCCGGGGTCCTCGAGCGAGATGTCATCGAGCGTAAAACCCGGGTTGTTCACCGCGTCATCGGTGTCGTAGAAGAAGCGCAGGAGGATCTTCTTGCCCGCGTAGGCGGACAGGTCCTGCTCCGCCCGCTCCCACCGGGGCGCCGCTCCCGTAGCTCCACCGGCGGGGCCCACCCCGGACTTCCCGGTGATGCCGTTGCCCTGGTTGGAGCCGTTCGGGTTGGTTTGACGACTGCCGCACACACAGTCGAGGTTGTGCCACGTCCCACCATCCTCGGAGACCTGCAGGTAGACATAATCGAAGTCCTCTTCCAGGTCGTACCAGTAGCCGAATCTCAGCGCGGGGGCGCTCGCCCGCGTGAGGTCGGCCTGGCGCACGACGAAGGTTTCCATCTGGTCACCGCGGTTGAGCCAGAGCTCGTGCGGTGGTGACGGCATGCCGGCGAGGTTGTCGACGATCGGGATGGTCGGCTCGGCTTCCAGTTTGAAGTTCCCGTCCTCGGCCGTGTCGAAGACGAGGTACTGCTCCCCATAGGGGTGCAGTACCCCCTCGCGTCGGGACGGGTAGCTGGAGAATTGTCCCTGCGGGCCCACCCTGAACGAGGCGAGTGTCGCGTAGCCGTACTGTCCGGCACCGATACTGCGGTCGTTGAGGATGTTCGCGACGCCGCGGTCGAGGAAGACGTCGTTCCCCGTCCGTGTTCGGTAGTAGGGGTCGAGTCCGTGCCGGTAGGGGTTCGTGGCGAGTACCTCGTCGACGCCGGTCATCCCATCCGTTGCCATCCTCGTGATGGGCGCGGCGAGGGCGTAGCTCTCCTTGAAGGGGGTGGCAGGGTCATCCGCCGGGCCGTAATGCTCGAGCAGGTAGGACAGGAAGGTGTAGGCGTTGCCGTAGTCCTGCACCTGCCCCGCCCAATGCGTGAGCTGGTCGTCCGGGTTCTCGGCATAGGCCATCAGATGGCCGCTCACCAGGTCCAGCCCGTTGACTTCGATGGCGATGTCGGCCATGCCCTCGTTGACCCAGGAGTCCTCGTTCGCGTCGTTCGCGAACTGGATCATGTGGAAGAACTCGTGCGCGAGGACGCCCTGGTACTGCTCCGATCCCGGGTCGACGAGCGCGGAGTTTATGTAGAAGAACTCACCCTCGTTCGACGTCGCGTTCACGGTCTTTGGGTACTCGTCCCGCGAGGAGTAGTAGCCCGCGGTGAACCCTGGCGCACTCACCTGGATCGGGAAGTTCACGATATTGATGTGCGGGTCGTCGTCGGCGTCGTACCAGGGCTGACCCCAGATCTGCTCCATGCGAGGCGGCTGGCGATAGGGCAGGCGGTCGCAGCGGGCGTGCTCGCCGAAGTAGTGGCGGTCGACGGCGTAGATGCGCTCGAAATCAGCGGCACCCCTCTCGGCCTCCGCCTGCGAGGTGATCGACCCGGCTCCCCTGCTGAGGTTCGTCGGGTCGTACGTCGTGGTGTCGACCCACATGTAGACATGATCGGTCACAGCAGCCAACGTGAAGCGGCGCTCCACGTCCCGTTGCAAGTTACGGTCCGTGACCCAGAAGGTCGCGGTATCGCCGACCTTTCGCCCGGGCTTCGTGTCATTGCAGACACCGTTCTGAGTGACGCCTGGCGTAGGAGGTTGTCCGGGCGGGGCGAGGGCGAATTCGACTCCCGGTTGGGACAGGTTCGCCCCGTTCATGATCCGCTCGCCTGCCAGGCGCTGCGGCAGGTGGAGGTGGTCGAGCAGGTAGCGGTCGTAGACGCTGAGCGTGCTGTCCTGTGGGTAGGCGGCGCCAGTGGGCAGGCCAGCCAACAGTGCAAGCACCAGCGTGGCGGTGCCGAGAGCAGCGGTGAAACGGCGCGACATCCGCGCTCCTTTGTCGGTCCTCCACCGGCCGCTGGCCCGTCGGGCGTGCGAGCCTAGTCTCCTCAGCGCGTGGGCAGGTGGGTCAGAGCTTTGCTTTCCTACTCGCGGCGTCGTCGAGCCCTCCTGCGCCCGCGCAAAGATAGAGTGCTCGGACTTCTGCACGGGTAAGCGGGGCTGTCGAACGGGCAGAGCGGGGTGCCCGCCTCGCGAACTTCACCGCGCCGATGGAAGGGACCACACGTGTCGTCGCAGCACCTCCCTCACCGCCCGAAACAGGCCCGAATGAAGGCCTTCGTCTCGGCCCTGCTCATCATCGCTCTGCTGCCTCTCCTCACGGCGGCGGTGCCTTCCCCTCCAACAGCCCCGGGCACGAACACCACCTTCCCCGCGAGCGCGGCGACGCGTTCTGGTGCGGCACAGATCGCCGCGCTCGACGTATCGGACGACGTGCCGGTGCTGGCCGTCGCGACGCGGCACGCCGCCCAGACGAGCTCTGACGCCGCTCGCCGGCTGCGGGCGCTCGGGCTCGAGGTCCAGCCGCTGCGCCGCCTTCCCCTCGCACTCGTCAGGGGCACGAAGCGGCAGCTCTTGACGGCGGCGGAGACGGGTGCGGCGCGCGACGTCTACCCGAACGAGCGCATGCAGCTACACGGACGGGAATCACGAAATGCCGTGCGCGCCAACGGGGCCGGGGCCCTGGGGTACACCGGACAGGGCGTTGGGGTCGCGATCGTCGACACGGGCATCGATGCGACCCACCCGGACCTGCGCAAGCGGGTGACCCACAACCGCAAGTACATCGGGCCGCAGTACCTGGTGTCGTCGGACGTCGCAGCTCCCCACCTACCGCTATTGGGCGAGCTCGTCATCCCCATCGATCGACTGCCTTACAACAACAGCGACCTCGGCTCAGGGCACGGCACCCACGTCGCGGGGATTGTCGCGGCCGATGGCAGCGGAAATCAGGAACTGCTCGGTGTCGCACCAGGAGCAAACCTCATCGGCTACTCGGCGGGCGATGTGGCGGCCGTGCACCTGTTCGCCATCCTGGCGGCGTTCGACGACATCCTCGTGCACCGCGACGCATGGGGCATTCGGATCGTCAACAACTCCTGGGGCAGCTTCTTCAGGTTCTTGGACCCCGCTCATCCGATCCATGCCGCCACCAAGGCGCTGCACGACGCCGGACTCGTCGTCGTGTTCTCGGCAGACAACTACGGCGAGGAGATGACGATCAACCCGTGGTCGATCGCTCCCTGGGTGATCTCGGTGGGTTCCACCAGTCTGACCGGCCAGCGTTCGTCGTTCACCTCGGCCGGCCTTCGCTACGACAACTCAAGCGCCGTACCCCTGCCGCAGGATGGTCACCTGCGCTTCGAGGGTGACCGGATCGGCCTCTACCATCCCGATGTGAGCGCCCCGGGCACAGCCATCCTCTCGACCGGCACCCCGAGCGGCCTCCTAACCCTGGCTCTACCCGGCGGCGGGGCGACCCTGTCAGGAACGTCACAGGCCGCCCCCCACGTTGCCGGCGTGGCCGCGCTCCTACTGTCGGCGAACCCGCGACTCACGCCGGACCAGGTCCGCCGGGTGATGCAGGTCACCGCCCGGCCCGTGGCGGGAGGATCAGCCTTCTGGCAGTCAGGTTACGGGCTGGTGGACGCCGAAGCGGCCACCAGGCTCGTCAGGCGCAACGACTTCTCGGAGGAGCTGCTCGCACAACTGCAGGCCGCCGCGGACCACCAGGTGCGCGCGCAACGGCAGCTGAGGGTTCTCGCCGTCGACCAGTGGGCATTCGACCCGCTGCCCGCCACCGTTCGCGGCCTTGATACGAGAACGTTCCCACTCGACGTCCTGCCGGGCACGAAGGCGATTCGCGGCAGCGTGGCCTATCCGGGCGCCTTCGACCCGACCAGGTCCAACCCCTTCAACTGGCAGCTCACGCTCATCGACCCCGCGGGCCGGCGGGTCGCCCGCAGCACGCCCTCCGACCGTGTCGGCGTCTCCAGCTTCTCCATCGCCGACAACCTCCCGCCTGGCAGGTGGACCGTAGAGGTTGCTGGCGTTGCTGCCCTCTCGGCGCCGGGTTTCCCGCAGGTGAGCCTGTCCATCGCGCAGCTCGCTCCACACTCGTGACTTGCCTCGCGCCGCCAATACGAGCGGCCCTCGTCGCAAAGGAAGTGCTGTGAAGCATCTCGACCCTGCCCGTGACCTCATCGCCGTGCTCCGAGAGGTCACGGACCGTGCCGCCAGTCATCTCGCCGCGCAGACCGTCGAATCGGGGCGCGTTTCGGTGAGCCGGATGGACGAGCAGCAGGCCATCCTTTACGACTTCGCATCGGTGGCCTCGGCTGTCGCCGCCACTGAGGAGCTGGTCGACCACGGCGAACGCGGCGAGCGGGAGGCCCGGCTCGCGCTCGCCTGTGCCGCCGACGTGCTCGCCGACCTCCTCGGGCGTGCCGCTGGACGCTGGCCCTCATGGGTGGGTGAGAGCGCGGATGAACTCTCCCTCTGGGACGCGAACGTCTCCTCGGCCCTAGCGGAGGGTCGCGACCCAATGCTGCTCGAAGCAATCGCCGAGGACGTGCTCCGGACCGGGGACGCCGGTCCGGAGCACTTGTCCGAGGAACACGAGATGGTGCGGGAGACCTTCCGTCGCTTCGCGGACGAGCGGGTGCGACCCCTGGCCGAGGAGGTGCATCGGCGAGACCTCGACATCCCCGAGCACATCGTCCGCGGACTCGCCGAGCTCGGCACGTTCGGCCTCTCCATTCCCACCGCCTATGGCGGGATGAGCGAGGGTGGAGATGAGGAGCTGCTCAACATGGTGCTCGTCACCGAGGAGCTCTCGCGCGGCTCGCTAGGAGTAGCTGGCTCGCTCATCACGCGCCCGGAGATCATCGCCACCGCCATCCTCGGGGGTGGCACCGAGGAACAGAAACGGCGCTGGCTTCCAGCCATCGCCTCCGGAGAGAAGATGTGTGCGGTCGCGGTGACCGAGCCTGATTACGGCTCCGACGTCGCGAGGATCAAGACGACAGCCACTCGCAACGCCGACCACTGGGTCATCAACGGTGTGAAGACCTGGTGCACCTTCGCGGGGAGGGCCGAGTTGCTGCTCGTGCTCGTCCGCACGGACCCGGACCGTTCGAAAGGCCACCGCGGCCTGTCGCTCTTCGTGGTCGAAAAGCCGTCGTTTCCGGGTCATGCCTTCCGAGTCACCCGGGACGGGGCCGGAGTCATGGATGCTCGGGCCATCCCCACGATCGGTTACCGCGGGATGCACTCCTTCGAGATCTCGTTCGAGAGCTGGCGGGTGCCTCATGCCGACCTGATCGGCCTCGAGGACGGTCTCGGGCAGGGCTTCTACCTCCAGATGCAGGCGTTCGCGGCAGGCCGGCTGCAGACCGCGGCACGGGCGCTCGGGCTCATGCAGGCCGCGCTCGAGGACGCCATCGCCTACACGACGCAGCGTCACGTGTTCGGACGGCCTCTCTCCGACTACCAGCTGACACGCGCGAAGATAGCCCGCATGGCGTACCTCCTCGTCGCCTGCCGCCAGCTGACCCTGCGGGCGGCACGCCTTCTTGCCAAAGGCGAAGGACAGCTCGAGGCATCCATGGTGAAGCAGCTGGCATGCCGCATTGCCGAGTGGGTGACTCGGGAGGCCCAACAGCTCCATGGAGGCATGGGCTACGCGGAGGAGTTCGCGGTGTCCCGCTACTTCGTCGACGCGCGCGTCCTGTCGATCTTCGAGGGGGCCGACGAGGTGCTCGCCCTGCGGGTGATCGCCCGCAGTCTGCTCGAGGGCGCGTTGCAGGGCTAGAGGAGGAAACCCGGGAATGATCAGGCTCCGCTCAATGGGTGGGGACGATGCCCTGCCAGCACCCGGGAAGGAGCTATGAGATCCGCGTCGAGCCAGCGCACCTCGGTGCCGAGGCGTTCGGCGAGCTGAAGGAGACTCAACCCCTCGTCGCCCTGGGCACCGGCGCAGCGTTCGCACAGAGGACGCAGCGGCTCCCAGCTCCTGCGCAACTGGGCCCGTCGATAGGCGGCCAAGGAGTGGTTCGCACCGGCGAAGGTGAGCCGCGTGATTCCCTCCGGAGCGTGCTCAGCGCTGAGGAGGGAAGCTGGAACCAGTCTGCCATATGCCGCGCAGCCGGCGCACCAAGGCAGCAGACCCACCTGAAGGACGCGTTGGCGTTCTGCGCGGAAACCATGGTCGCAGACGATAACCGTCCCGGACAGGTCAACCTCACACAGCACCGAGATGACGTGCCCGGTGTAATCGAGACGGCGGGCCAGCAGGCGGGCAGCGTCGCGGCGTTCGCTGAAGGCGTAGAAGCCGCAGACGCAGTCCAGGGCCGGTGGGAGGTGCTCGGCTCCCCGCAGACACACGGCCACGTCCTCCGCTCCGTAGACGCCGCCCACCGCCAGCCCGGCCAGCCGGATCTGCCTGCCGTCGAGCGAGACGACCAGCTGGGCGCATTTCCAGCCCCGCGGGGCCTCATGGGCCTCGACGTCCTCCACGGGCAGCGCTCCCACCCGCAGGGGTAGGCCCCCCGACCAGGCCCACGCCCGCAACCGGGGCCCCTTGAACAGCGCTACGGCAAGCACGGAAAACAGCAGGCACCACCCGATGCCTGCCAGAAAGCTGAGCACGACGATCACTGGCCGTCCCTTCCACACCGAGCGAAAAGACCGGGTGCGAACCGAGTGGCGCCGTCACCCTCCCACGGGGGGGTAGGGGCATCTCCTCTGACGACAGCGGCAGTTGGCCACAGGGCGCGGAGCGAGCCTTGTGTCGCAAGCGAATCGATCTCGCTGCCGCAGCCCATCCCGCCCATCGTCTCATCTTTGCAGCAGCATTCCGTCCAGTCGAGATCACCCTTCTCGGCCCTCTGGAGGTGCTGGACAACCGCTCACTCTGGGGAGTCTTCGCGTTCCCCTCTGATGTCTGCACTCGAGTGTGGCAACCGAAGGGTCGCCTCAATAGTTTCGGACGCGATCTCCACCCCTGCCTCGGCGAGGCGCTCGTACACGCGACGTGTGAGCTGATCCTTGACGGAGCGGGCTGTCCGTACCGGTACCACGAAGCGAGCGGCGAGCTCCATCCAACTTTCCGTAGCCCGTACGAAGACTCGTGGCTTCACCTCCGCCATTGGCACGGGATAGCGGCGGTACATCGTGCGCATTGCTTCCTGTGCCCCCAGCGAAGCGGAGACATGATTGACCTCCTCCTGTATCACCTCCTCCGCCCTTTGCCAATCACTTCGATACGAGATCGGGAAGTTTATCTCCTCCCAGATGTACTCGAATATCGCGGTATAGTTGTAGACGGGATCCGTGAACGTGGCCTTGTTAGAGACCGCTACCACGCGCCCCGTATACTGCCGTCCGCGCACCCAACTAGGACTCCCCTCTTCTTCGGATTCGTCTTCTTCAGACCCGATCTCAAGAATCTTTGTCCGCAACGGTGTGACGTCCAAGACGTCGCCTCGAACCCCCTCAGCCATCTCGATTCGGTCGCCTACGTGGTAGATTCGCCCAATCACGATATTTACCCACCCCGCCAGGGCACCGATCACCTCCTGCATCGCAAAGGCCACGCCTGCGGCAACGAGCCCGAGTACGACGCCCACGCGTCCAGCGAACGCGCTCCAGATGATCGAGATGGCCACAACGACGAGACCGATGAAAAGATAGGTTATCGCCTTCTGTGCGTAGTAGCGGTGGAATGCATCGGTCAGACGCCGCCGCGCAAAGGACCGGGCAACGCGGTGGAGGATGGCAGCCAAAATCAAGACCGCAAGCGTACTGGCCCACCGCTGAGTCGCTGTTTCGTGGCGAAGAAGGAACTCGCCAAGCCTTTCCATGCTGTACCTGCACAGTCGGTATCTAGGGGCGCCCTCGAATTCTAGCCGGATTGCGCGGAACACATACCAGAAACTTGCATGGGTTGGAGCGTTTCCTAATACAGTGAATGCCTCTCAGGATTCGTTGAGGCCCTCGTCAGGAACACCCACGGTTGGCTACAGGTCCATGGTCACGAGTGCTGACGCCTGCCCTTTGGTTGGTCGAGATGCGATGGTCGATTGGGAAGCCCGATCGGGGGGACCCCGATGCGCCGTGAGGACTGATCGGGGTCAGTCGAGCCGGCTCGCGCCCCGGCCGCCATAGCGTGCTCGGCTTCGTGGCCCATCCTGCGGCTCCGACTACCCGCTTTCGAGTAAGCTGTTCTACCTGCACCGGTGCAGGTCATACCTGCCAGAGATCGGCAGACTCTTCCTCGGAAATCCCCCACTGGAGTCGTCCCACCACGCGTGAGGAGCTCCCCGTCGGGCGCGGTCTCTGTGCCCTCCGCCAGGAGTACGACACGGTGAGTCAATCCCGAGTCGGACCACAGGTCTTGCCCGCAGCCCTCGAACTTTTCACGCGCCAAGGCTTTCACGGGACGTCCATGCAGGATGTCGCGACACGTCTGGCGATCACGAAGCCGGCCCTCTATCACCACGTCCGGTCGAAGGAGGAGGTACTCACCCGCCTCGCCGAGCCGTTCCTCGCTGATCTGGACGCTTTCCTCGCCGATCCTCCCGCTGGACGCATACGTGTCATCTCGGCTTACCTCGAAATCCTCGCTCGTCACCGGAGCATGCTCAAGATAATTGGTTGCGACCCCTCGGCCCGCAACCACCCTGCCCTTCGCGACCGCGTCGCCGCTCAACTCGACGCCCTCTACCGCTTGCTCGCCGGGGCGAACGCCGAGGCAGGTGACCGGGTGCGGGCGGTCGCTGCCGTCGGAGCCCTCTGGCAACCCCTTGCGGAACTGCCCGAGCTCGATCTGAAGTCGCAGCGGGCGGACCTTGTCGGCGCCGCCCTCGCCGCCCTGGATTCGGTCCCGAGCGACCTCGGGTAAGCGATGGACCCGCTCTCCGACCCAGTCCAGACTCACCGAGTCGAGCCTGACCGCGTCATCACGCTGATGCTGGTCGAGGACCACGCGAGCTTCCGTGCAGCCTTGGAGGCGGTGTTCGGACTCCAGGACGATCTCCGCGTGGTGGCCCAGGTGGGCAGAGGAGATGCGGCCGGGGATGCGGCAGCGGAGCACCTTCCGGACGTCGCGATCGTCGATCTGGACCTCCCCGGGAGCGACGGAGTCGCAGCCATCGCCGCCATCCGCCGCAGCACCCCCGCCACCGCCTGCCTCGTGCTCACGGCGCTCAGCGACGACGTGGAACTTGGGCGCGCCATCGAAGCGGGAGCGGCGGCCATCGTGCACAAGTCAGCCGAAATCAGCGAACTGCTGGATGCGGTCCGAGCCGTCGCCCGAGGGGTGAACCTCCTCGACCCCGGAGAGATATCGAGGCGCCTTCGGGTCCTGCGCGCCGCCCGTGAGACACGATGGCAGGCACAGCTTCTGAAGGCCAACCTGACGACACGGGAGAAGGAAGTGCTCGAGCTGCTGCTGGCGGGCCGAAGCAACCGTGCTATCGGGAAAGAGCTGGGGATCAGCGGCGAGACGGTGCAGACGCACGTGCGGAACCTCCTTGCAAAGCTCAAGGTCGGCTCCCGCCTGGAAGCCGTCACGGAGGCCATCAGGTTGGGGCTCGTGGAAGTGCCGGGCCGAGAAGTGTCGCGGGTACGAGGAGATGGCCAGGCATGAACGACGCTTTTTCTGGAGTCGGACCTGGGACGCTTCGCCCGCATCCCGCCCTCGCCTACCGGAAAACGGGTACTTCTAGCTACTGGATATCAGGTAGGTACGACCACTCGTACCACCAGATGCTGCTGGTGAGCCGCCGAAACGCGGCCGCACGGATACGCTGCGCTCCTGGCGGAAATGCGAGCCCTGAACGGCGCAGTATGTGCGACGGCTTTGCCTGGCGAGGAACGCAAGCAAACACGAACCGGGTCGGGGCCCCCGGCGTATACCTCCGACCTCGTAGGCCCGCCCACGAACCAGGCCGATGTGCCACAGACTCGAGCGGCTTGCGGATCCCGTATCTGGTACATCAAGTGACGCACTTGGTTGACGAGCCCGTTCCTCCCCTTCGTCAGGTCAGCGGAGGACCCTCATGAGTGATGCGACCGAAGCCCAGGACGAGGCGGACTCCCCGGACCAGGCAGAGGAGGAACAGGGCCACGCCACCGATCGCTTCGGCGGCGGGGGCAAGGCGGGACTGCTCATCGCCTACCTCGTGGCCATGGTGAGCGTCGTAGGCCTCCTGTGGCTGCTCCTCCAGCTGGGGAGCGGCCTGCAGGCTCCGCCCGCCCAGACGGGGTCCGTGTCTCCCCGCTCCATGGCGAGCTCCGAGAAGATCCTCTGGAAGGTGCTGCTCGCTGGCATCGTCATCCTGATCACGTGCCGCATCGTCGGCTCGGCGCTGAAGAAGCTCCATCAGCCCCACGTGATCGGCGAGATCATCGCCGGCATCATGCTCGGCCCCTCGCTGCTCGGATACTTCTTTCCAGGCGCCTTTGACTGGCTCTTCCCGGTCGAGCTCATGCCCTACCTCGACCTCGTGGCCAACTTCGGCCTCATCTTCTACATGTTCCTGGTCGGGTTGGAGCTGAACTTCGACTTGATGCGTGGCAGGGGGCATGCAGCGGTCTGGGTGAGCCACCTGAGCATCATCATCCCTTTCCTCATGGGGGTGGCGCTGTCACTGTGGCTCTACCCGTCCATCGGCTCCGGGGGCCGTTTCAGCGCCTTCGCGCTGTTCATGGGCGCGGC
>JBHELG010000106.1:0-16172 GCA_046263195.1 Nitriliruptorales bacterium
CCCGGGAGGCCGGTGTGACGGGCTTGGGTTCCCGGGGGACGCGAGGAGGGGGCTTGGCTTTCCCGGGAGGTCGGAGTGACGGGCTTGGGTTCCCGGGGGACGCGAGGAGGGGGCTTGGCATTCCCGGGAGGTCGGAGTGACGGGCTTGGGCAAGATTGGACCATCTTGGGCTGGAGAGGGCTTCCGATACCCTGAGCCGTCCCCTTCCTCGCGAGGTTTCTCGTCTCGTGACCTACCCACTCGAGCGGATCCGCAACTTCTGCATCATCGCCCATGTCGATCATGGCAAGTCGACGTTGGCTGATCGCATCCTTCAGCTGGCCGGGCTCGTCGAGCCGCGCAAGATGCGCGACCAATACCTGGACCGGATGGACATCGAGCGGGAACGGGGCATCACCATCAAGGCCCAGGCGGTGCGCATCCCCTACCAGGCGGCCGAGGGTCAGGAGTACCTGCTCAACCTCATCGATACTCCCGGCCACGTGGACTTCTCCTACGAGGTGAGCCGGGCCATGGCGGCCTGCGAGGGCGCGATCCTGCTCGTCGATGCCGCGCAAGGGGTAGAGGCGCAGACCATTGCCAACCTCTACCTGGCGGTCGACTCAGGCCTCGAGGTCATTCCGGTCCTGAACAAGATCGACTTGCCGTCCGCCCAGACCGAGCGGGTCACGGACGAGATCGTCTCTCTGCTGGGAGGATCCGCTGAGGACGTCCTGGCAATCTCGGCGAAAACCGGCACGGGCGTCGAGCGCGTGCTCGATGCCGTCGTGTCGCTCGTTCCGCCTCCGCGAGGGGATCCGGAGGCTCCGACGCGAGCGCTTGTTTTTGACTCCGTCTACGACCCCTACGTGGGGGTCGTCGTCTATTGCCGGGTCGTGGACGGGCGGCTCGCCAGAGGCGACCGCGTCCGTCTCATGGCCACCGGGTTCGAGTCCGAGATCAACGAGCTCGGAGTCATCTCGCCCGAGCCTGCCCCGGTGGAGGAGCTCGGCCCCGGCGAGGTCGGCTACCTCGCAGCGTCGATCAAAGAGGTGAGGCAGGCCAAGATCGGCGACACCATCACCATCGCTGGGGGGGCGGGTTCGGGGCGTTCCGCCACTACGCCCCTGCCCGGCTACCACGAACCGCTGCCGATGGTGTTCAGCGGCCTCTACCCCCTCGATTCGAACGACTTTCCCCTCCTCCGTGACGCTTTGGACCGGCTCCGGTTAAACGATTCGTCGTTCGTGTATGAGCCGGAGACCTCGCCGGCGCTCGGGTTCGGGTTCCGGTGTGGCTTTCTCGGTCTGCTCCACCTGGAGATCGTCATGGAGCGACTCGAGCGCGAGTACGACATTCCGTTGCTGGCGACGACTGCGAGTGTCCGTTACCGCGTCGTGCTCGAAACCCCTCAGGCGGAGGTAGTGGAAGTCTCGAACCCGCAGGATCTGCCGGCTTCGAACCGGGTCACGCGGATCGAGGAGCCCATGGTGAAGGCGATGCTCCTCACCCCTGCAGACTATGTGGGCCCGGTGATGCAGCTGTGTGAGGCGCGCCGGGGCGAGCTGCTCGCGATGGACTACCTGTCGGAGGAGCGGGTGGAACTCCGTTACCGGCTTCCGCTCGCCGAGATCATCACGGACTTCTTCGATCAGTTGAAGTCGAGGACGCGGGGATACGCCTCGCTCGACTACGAGCGTGACGGGTACGCCTCCGCCGATCTCGTCAAGGTTGACATCCTGCTCCACGGCGAGCCGATCGACGCCTTCTCGAACATCGTCCACCGTGAAAAGGCCTACGCCTACGGGAAGGTGATCGTCTCCAAGCTGAAAGAGCTCATCCCGCGGCAACTCTTCGACGTGCCGGTGCAGGCGGCCATGGGCAGCAAGATCATCGCGCGCGAGACGATCAAGGCCAAGCGCAAAGACGTGCTCGCCAAGTGCTATGGGGGGGACGTGACGCGCAAGCGCAAGCTCCTCGAAAAACAGAAGGAGGGGAAGAAGCGCATGAAGATGCTCGGTTCCGTCGAAGTCCCGCAGGAAGCCTTCGTGGCGGCTCTGCGCGCCGGAAGCGAGGAGCGGGCCAGGTGACGGAGCCGGGGCAGACGAGCCTCAGCTCACGCTGGCTCACAGACCCTGTCGAATGCGGCGAAAAAGCGGGCTTCGGCATCTACCTTCACGTTCCCTTCTGCGCCCACCGTTGCGGCTACTGCGACTTCGCCACCTACGACGACCGCGACCAGCTCATGGGCCGCTACGTGGCGGCGCTACACCTCGACATCGACCGCTGGGCGGACAGAGGCCCGTGGCCCTGGGCAAGCCGGCCGCAGGCCGGCGGGTGGGGCGGGTCTCATGAGCAAGATGGGGGCTGGCACGGGTGGCCCCCGGTCACCTCCGTTTACGTCGGAGGCGGCACCCCGACGCTCCTTCCACCCGAGGACCTCGCCGGGATCCTCGTCGCGGTGCGCCGTCGCTTCTTCGTGTCAGCGGCGGCCGAGATCACAGTGGAGGCGAACCCCGAGAGCGTCGACGAGAGGGTTCTGACCAGCCTCGTCGCCGCGGGGGTGAACCGGCTGAGTATCGGTGCGCAATCGTTCTCAGCGCACGTTCTGACCACACTCGAGCGGCGTCACGATCCCGAGAGACCGCTGGTCGCAGTGGCCGCGGCGCGCGAGGCCGGCCTGAAAAACGTGAGCATCGACCTCATTTACGGCACGCCGGGGGAGTCCGACCAAGACTGGGAGGGGACCGTACAGGCCGTGCTCGCCGCACAGACCGAGCACGTTTCGGCCTACGCGTTGACGGTGGCAGCGAATACGCCGCTCGCGCGGCGAGTGGCTACCGGTGCCATGACCCCCCCCGACGGAGACGTCCAGCGACGCCGTTTCGACCTGATCCGCGAACGGCTCGCGGACGCCGGGTTCGACCACTACGAGGTGGCCAACTGGGCGAGGAGCTCCGCTTACCGCTGTCGCCACAACCTCCTGTACTGGCGCCACGGCGACTACCTCGGCATCGGTGTCGGGGCCCACAGCCACTATCGAGGACGTCGCTGGTGGTCGCATCGATCCATCGAGCGCTTCTGCGCCGCGATCGAACAGGGCGAGCCTGCGCTTTCGGGGGCCGAATCTCCCAGCGAGCACGAGCGTTCGGAGGAACGGCTGCTGCTCGGGCTGCGCCTGAAGGACGGGCTGCACCCCTGTGACCTTCCACCCCTGCGACGAGAGGCCGTCGAGGACATCGTGCGAGCCGGGTTGGCGCGGGTGTGCTGCGGCCGGCTCCAGGCGACCGACGCCGGCTGGTTTCTCCTCGACGAGACGCTCGCCCGTCTGCTCGCCTGACCAGATCGGGCAGCGCGCTACGACTGCTCGTCCCCTCCGGGTGCTTCGTTCGCCTCCTCGATCGCTTCCCGGATGATGCGCCTCACGCGTCGGTCCTGAAGTCGGATCCGAATGCGGTGCACTACGAACCACAGAGTGAAAAGCGTGGTCACCGCCCCGACGGCAGCCATCGTCGCCTTCCTGCGCAGCGTTTCCGCCGGAGGGAGTGCCTCGCCCAGCTCATCGAGTTCCGCATCGATGCGGCCCCGGATCTCGTCGATCTCTCTCATGGTCCGAGCCGGTCCTTCGCTCATGTCGCGTCCTCCCGCAAGGCGCTTCGCCCCTCCGGGCGCTAGCGGAGGCTCGAGCATACGACGGCGTGAGAAGCGGACAGCTGCTCCGGCACCCGCGACGAGTTTGATTCCGACGACGAGCCGCACCAGCGGCTCTGCTCGGAGCGCAACTCCGTCGTAGCTCGGTCGCGCAGCCTCTCAGGGGCCGGGGAGCACTCCATCTGCTGCCTTCCGACGCTGTGGAGAGTGTCCCGAAGACCCGACTCGCCTTGGTGGACGAACGGACGGCCGAGCGGAAGGACTGCTGAACCCACAACCCTGACTGGCAGTGACGGACAATAGGCGCGGTACCATCCTTCGGGCGGATGTTCGAGGGCACGAGTTCGGTCACTCTGGGGGAGGCCGCGTTCAGCAGACGTGCGGGAGGAGGTGTTCGACGACCGTGGCCGACGCACAGCAGGCTCCGCTCGATCCGCGCAAGGCAGCGATCCTCATGGCCATCGTGCGGGAGTATGTGCGGTCCGCGGAGCCCGTAGCGTCGAAGCGGATCGTCGAGAACTATGACCTGGGGGTTTCCACCGCCACCGTGCGCAACGAGATGGCCGCACTCGAGGAAGCCGGTTACATCTCCCAGCCCCACACTTCGGCGGGGCGGGTTCCCGCGGACAAGGGCTACCGCTACTTCGTCGACTCCATCGAAGAGTTGCGGCCTCTGGGAGAGGCACAGCGTCTCGCCCTGCAGGGATTCCTCCTTCAGTCACGTGACCTCGAAGACCTGCTGCGGCGCACGACCCGCGTTCTAGCTCAGTTGACCCATTATGCCGCGCTCGTGCTCGCACCCGCCCTCGACCGTTCGCGCTTGAAGCTCGTGGACCTTGTGGCCCTCTCGTCGCAGACCGTGCTGGTGCTGCTCATAGCGGACACCGGTCGCGTCGAGAAGCGAGTCCTCGAGCTGCCGGGTGCGGTCTCCGAAGCGGACCTCGAGCGAGTGCGAACCCTGTTGAACGAGGCCACCGCCGGTCTGCGCATGTCGGACCTCCCCGGGGTTGCGCAGCGACTCGTCGAGGACACTCCGGTTGAACTGCGGGAGCTCGTGGAGCGAGTGGCAGGCGCCTTTGCCTCCGATATCGTCCGCCCGCCGGTGGACCACGTGTTCGTGGGCGGTCAGGCGGCGCTCGCCGGGGAGGGCGGGTTCGACGTCCACGAACTGGAGCGGGTGTTCGAACTGCTGGAGGAACAGGTCACTCTGGGACGGGTGCTCGCCGAATGTGCCATCCTCGACCGTCCTCTCGTGCGCATCGGGGAGGAGAACGAGCCCATCGAGGGATTGCGCGTCGCATCCATCGTGGCAACAGGCTATGGAGAGGAGGCTCCTGGTTCGCTTGGCGTGCTCGGACCAACCCGAATGGATTACCCTGCGGTACTCGCTGCGGTGAAGACCGTCGCCGACTACCTCCACTCATCGCTCCGGTCTCTGACCGAGGCGTCGGACGAGGCGGGGGGAAGACGCACATGACCCGGCACCAAGGGTGGGAGGGCACGAAAGCCAGTGGCTGATCTCTACGGGCTGTTGGGCGTGTCCCGGGACGCGACCCAGGAGGAGATCAAGCGCGCCTATCGACGGCAGGCCCGGTCGCTCCATCCGGACGCCGGTGGTGACGAGGAGGCCTTCAAAAACGCCACGCGCGCGTACGAGGTCCTGTCGGATCCTCACAAGCGCGCCCGCTACGACCGTTTCGGCGACGAGGGTGATCGCAGGACCGATCCGTTCGCGGACTTCGCGGCCGGCTTCGGCTCGTTTGGCGGGCTGTCCGACGTCATAGACGCCTTCTTCGGCGGCGGTTCGTTCGGTGGGACCACCACTCGGCCCCGCACGAGCTCGCCTGGACGTGACGTCCTCGTCACGGTCGAGCTCGACCTCGAGGAGGTGGCGACTGGGGCGCGTCGGGACGTGGAAGTGGACGTGGCGGGGCGTTGCGACGCCTGTGATGGCACCGGCTCCGAGAGCGGGAACGGAGCCGTGACCTGCCCGACCTGTGGCGGGGCGGGACAGGTGCGACGGATCGTCCGCTCGGCATTCGGGCAGGTGGCCACTGCTCGACCTTGTCCGGGGTGCGAGGGCACTGGTCGCAACCTCGCTGATCCCTGCCAAACCTGCCGAGGCGAGGGTCGTCATGCCTCGAGCCGGACGGTCACCGTCGATATCCCACCAGGAATCGACGACGGGACTCGGCTGAGAATTGCCCGCGCTGGTGAAGCTGGCCGTCGCGGAGCTCCACCCGGCGATCTCTATGTCGAGACGCGGGTGCGCCCGCACGACGTCTTCACACGAGAGGGACGTGATCTCTGGTGTGACGTGACCGTGCCGTTCGTGCATGCCGCTTTGGGCGCGACCCTCGACGTTCCCACCATCAGGGGAGAAAACGTGGCCCTCGACTTGCCGGCCGGGGCCCAGCCGGGGGACGTCCTGGTGGTACGACGGGCCGGCATACCCCGCCAGAGCGGGCACGACCCAGGCGACCTCCATGTGCGGTTGAACATCGAGGTGCCGCGAGAAATGTCTGACGAGGAGGAGCAGCTTCTGCGTCAGTTCGCCGAGCTGCGTGGGGAGAAACTCCCGCCGTCAGGACGCGGGCTTTTCCGTCGACTCCGCGAGGCGTTTCGCTGAGCGGTGCCCGGGGCGCCGCCGAAGGCGGCGGGAGGGCGGGCCTGGATTCGGGCGCCGCCGAAGGCGGCGGGAGGGCGGGCCAGTTCCTCCCCTTCGTGTTTGTCGCAGGTCCGTACACCAGTGGAGAGGTCGTCTCGCTGGCACAAGACGACTACCACCATCTGTCGCGGGTCCTGCGGCTTCGGCCCGGTGATCCACTGGAGGTCTGTGACGGTCAGGGACGAGTCTGGCGGGGACGACTGTTGCCGGAGCGCAGGGTCCAGCTGGTCGAGGGACCTGACGTGCGACCGGCTCCCCATCCCCGTCTGCACGTCCTGCAGGCCTTGCCAAAGGGGCGAAAGCTCGACGAGGTCGTCGAGATCCTCGTGGAGCTCGGTGTCGAGCGCGTCACCCCGGTGGCTGCGGAGCGATCGGTTCCCCACCTGAGTGGTGAGAAGAGAGGCCGAGCACATCGGAGGTGGATGGCGGTGGCGAGGGCGGCCGCGGCCCAATCCCGCCGTGCATGGCTCCCGATCATCTCCGAGCTCGACGATGTCGAGTCAGCCGCGGCCGGCCTTGCTCGCGCCGGGGTCGGCGGCGTTGCGGCCCACGTCGGCGCGGCGACCCCCCTGTCACTCGCGCTCGCCGCCCTGCCACCCGACATCGAGGAGGTGGCAGTCGCGATTGGTCCTGAGGGCGGCTGGACCGATGCAGAAGTCGACCTTTGGCGCAGCAGCGGACTCGAGGCCGTCACTCTCGGGCCGAGCGTGCTTCGGACCGAGCACGCCGCCTTTGGTGCCTGCGCTGCCATCGCCTATGCGCTGGGCCGCATGGCCTGACGATTCGGGGGGTAACCTGAGTCAGAGGTGCAATAGCGCGCCGAAGGCGCAAGGCCTGCTTGCGGGAAGATCGTAGTAGCGGTCTTAGGCCCAGCAAGTTCGCAACGAAGGCGCAAGGGCCTGCTTGCAGGAGGCGTCGTAGTAGCGGTCTTGGCCCCACAAGACCGCGAGGAGGGACTTACGCCATGGAGGCTGGGAATCTCGTCCGCTGCCCGCGCTGCGGGGAGCTGAGACCGGACGATTTCAGCGCAGCACGTTCGGAGGTCGGCGCCCCGACCCCACCTGGCGCGCTCTCGCTTCCAACGTTCGGGAGCGCTCTGAAGCGGGCACGCGGCAGCGCTGAAACCTGCGAGTGCGGCAGGCGCCGTTTCGATGCTTCCGGACGCGAGCTGCAGGAACCGACAGGGGTAGGGGAGGTTCGTCCGGTTCAGGGCTGAGCCCAGTTCGCGGCGATACACTCGCCGCGCCGTCGTCTTCAACAATGTTTCCAAGGAGCCCGTACACCATCTTGGCCAGCACATCCCAATCTTCCCCATCCGCCTCCAGCGTCCCACCGGCGAGCTCGGTGAAGGTGTTCGTCCCCGGTGAACACTCGATGGTGGCGCTGCTGGGGACGCGGGACGAACTTCTTCGACTCGTTGAGGACGCCTTCCACGCCACCATCCATGTGCGTGGCAACGAGATCACGATCACCGGCGAGCCGAGCGAGGTCGATCGGGTAGCTCACCTGTTCGAGGAGCTCATCCTTCTACTCGGACGAGGCCATGGGCTGGACCGGAGCCTCGTTGGTCAGACCATCCGGATGGTGCAGGCTGGAGGGCCCGAACGGCCTTCGCAGGTGCTCGCCCATGCGGCACTCACCCACCGGGGGCGATCCATTCGTCCCAAGACCTTGGGCCAAAAGCGGTACCTCGACGCGGTCCGCGACAACGTCGTGACCTTCTGCATCGGTCCGGCAGGTACTGGCAAGACCTACCTCGCCATGGCGGCGGCGGTCCAGACGCTGCGCGCGAAGGAAGTCAACCGTCTCATCATCACCCGCCCCGCAGTCGAGGCTGGCGAGAGCCTCGGCTATCTGCCCGGGACGTTGCAGGAGAAGATCGACCCCTATCTGCGGCCGCTGTGGGACGCCCTTCACGACATGCTCGAGGCGGAGGACCTTGTCACCTATATCGAGCGCGGCACGATCGAGGTGGCGCCTCTCGCCTATATGCGCGGGCGGACCTTGAACGACTCGTTCATCGTGCTCGACGAGGCGCAGAACACGACGCCCGAGCAGATGAAGATGTTCCTGACGCGCATCGGCTTCGGTTCGAAAGCGGTCGTGACCGGAGACGTGACGCAGGTCGATCTCCCATCGGGCCGACAGTCCGGCCTGAAGGTCGTGCGCCAGATCCTGCCTGGGATCGAGGGTGTCGTGTTCAGCGAACTAGGCGCTGATGATGTGGTACGCCACCCCATAGTGCAGAAGATCGTCGAGGCCTACGAGCGGCGAGCCGAGGAGCAGGGCGCCGGGACCGACAACGGGTCGCGTCGAGCGCGCCGTGAAGACCGCAAGCGGCAGCCGGCACGACTCGAGGCAGAGGAGAGCACCTAGCCGATGGCTGTCTTCGTCGCCGACGAGCAGGACAGGCCCGTCGATGGGGACGACCTCGCTGACTTGGCGCGCTATGTCCTGCGTGAACGACGCGTTCCGCCGGATATGGAACTGTCGCTCATGCTCGTCGACGAACAGGCGATCACGGCCCTGAATGCCCACCATCTTGGCAACCCAGAGCCAACTGACGTTCTCGCATTCCCAATCGACGAGCCGGGCGAGACACCACCCGGAGTCCCCGCGGTGCTCGGCGATGTCGTGCTCTGCCCTGCCGTCGCCGAACGGCAAGCCATCCGACGCGACCGCGACCTACGAGAAGAGCTGCGGGTCCTCACCGTCCATGGGATTTTGCACGTGCTCGGAATGGATCACGCCGATCCCGAGGACGAACGGGAGATGTTCGCACTCACCGAAACCCTGCTCGACTCCTTCCGGCGCCTGGGCTCGGAAGACAGCCACGGCCGGGTGGACGGCCGGGGAAGTCATCGGGACGCGCAGGCGGGCGAGGGGAGCCGGTGAGCACGCTCTTGATCACGGGCCTTGTCGCTGTCGTCATGTGCGTCGCCCTCACGGCCTTCCTCACTGCCTCCGAGACGGTGCTGACCCGTATCGGCGTGGTCCGTGCCTTGCGGCTCAACGAGGCCGGTGAGCCCGGCGCAGCGCAACTACTCTGGCTGGTCGAGCACCCTGCCCGAGGCCTCGACGTCGTGCTGCTGCTCACGGTGGTGGCCCGGGTGGCGGCCGCGAGCGTACTGGCAGTCATCGCCGCGGCGGGAGGTGCCTGGCTGGTCACCCTCGCTGCGGTGCTTCTCGCGCTTGTCAGCTTCGTGGTGGCTGAAGTGGCTCCCCGTACCTACACGCTCCCCCGACTCGAACGGGTTGGCCTGCGAATCGCACCCGTAGTGGCATGGCTGGCGCGTGCTCTGCACCCACTCGTCCGTGGACTCGTTACGGCAGGGGGCAGGCTTGTGAGGCGTGCCGGCGGCCCGTTCTCGTCAGATGAGGAACTCCGCCGCCTCATCGGGAGCGAGGACGTGGAGGAGGTCGAACTCGAGGAAGACGAGCGGGCGATGATCCACTCCATCTTCGAGCTCGGTGACACCGTCTGCCGCGAGATCATGGTCCCTCGCCTCGACATGGTCATGGTGGACGCCGACGCCGACTTCGAGCAGGTCCTCGACACTACGATCACAAGCGGCTACTCACGTTTGCCCGTGTGGCGCGACAGCAGGGACAACGTCATCGGAGTGGTGTACGCCAAAGACCTGCTCGAGCGGCTCTACCAGCGTTCAGACCAGTCAGGCGCAGCAAGGGCAGCCCAGGATGGGGACTGGACGGACCTGTTGCGTGTACCCACCTTCGTTCCCGAGTCAAAGCTCGCCGACGAGTTGCTCCGTGATTTGCAGCAGCAGAAGGTGCATCTCGCGATCGTGGTGGACGAGCACGGTGCGGTGGTCGGGCTGGTGACCATCGAGGACATCCTCGAGGAGATAGTGGGGGAGATCGTCGACGAATTCGACCACGAGGAACCCCCCGTCATGCGGCTCGGGGCGGGTGCCCTGCGTGTGAGCGCCCGTCTCACCGTGCACGATCTGAACGAGTTGCTCGACACCGACCTCCCCGAGGAGGAGGGCTGGGACACGGTGGGTGGACTGCTGATCGGCCTGCTCGGTCGCGTTCCTCAGCCTGGCGAGGAGGTGCGGGTCGACGCCGTTACGCTCGTCGCCGAACGGGTGCAAGGCCGACGGGTCAGGAAGGTCCTGGTCCGCCCCGTCCAGGACAACGTCGAAGTCGAAGGTCATCGGAGCCGGTGAGGGGCATGGGCGAACAGGGCGTGGTCATCGATGAGGCTGACCTGCTGCGGCGCGCCCGAGCTGTCCGTGAACGCGCCTACGCGCCGTACTCAGGCTTCCGGGTGGGAGCCGCGGTCGCGCTCGAGGACGGCAGCGTTTTCGAGGGCGCAAACGTCGAGAACGCCAGCTATTCCTTGAGTGTCTGCGCAGAGCGGGCGGCACTGCACAGCTACGTCTCGGCGGGTCTGCATGTGCCCGTGGTAGCTGTGGCGGTGGTCGGAGATGGTGAGGATCCCTGTCCGCCATGTGGGGCCTGCCGGCAGGTCATCTTCGAGTTCGGTCCCGACGCGGTCGTCTACAGCAGCGGCGATGGTGGCCGTCCCCTGGTCGCGACGATCCGGCAGCTGTTGCCCCACCCCTTCGGCCCACGGCGGCTTGCGCAGGGGTTCGGGGAGCCCGAGGACGACTTCGACGAGCTGCCGCCAGTGGACTGGCGAGCGTAGGAGAATCCGCTGGCGGTCCCCCCTGGGAAGAGGAACGCAGGCTCGTGACAGAGCTGGATCTCGAGGCAATCCTCGCCGCCGGCGGCGAGGAGCTGCCCGAGGGTCACCGCTCCGGAATCGTCGCTCTTGCGGGCCGCCCCAATGTCGGAAAGTCGACGCTGCTGAATGCAATGGTCGGGGCGAAGGTCGCGATCGTGACCCCCGTTCCCGGCACCACACGAAACGTCATCCGCGGAGTGGTCACCCGCGACGACCTGCAGCTGGTGTTCATTGACACGCCGGGGGTGATGAAGCCCCAGACGCTTCTGAATCGCCGCTTGAACGACCTCGTGCAGCAGACGTGGCGGATGGTCGACGTCATCTGCTTCATCGTCGACGCGGCGGCGGGTATCGGCCGTGGTGACACGTTCATCGCGGAGGAGCTCGCCAGGGCCGACGCGCCGGTGCTCTGTGTCGTGAACAAGGAGGACCGGGTCCAAAAAGGGGAGCTTCTCCCCGTCCTCGCCCAAGCAGCCGAGCTGGGGGGATGGGTCGAGATCGTGCCCACCTCAGCCTTGACCGGCTTCAACGTGGAGCATCTCGTCGACGTGCTCGCGACGTACGTTCCCGAGGGACCGCGACTCTTTCCCGCCGGCACTCTGACCGATCAGCCCGAACGCCAGCTCATGGCAGAGATTCTGCGTGAGAAGTACCTCACGCGAGTGTTCGAGGAGGTCCCCCATTCGATCGCGGTCGTTATAGACGAAGTGGAGGAGCGTGAAGGCCTGCTCGAGGTGTATGCCAGCATTTTCGTGGAACGCGAAAGCCAGAAGGGAATCGTGATCGGTCGCGGAGGCCAGGTGCTGCGGGAGGCGAACAAGGCCGCTCGGGAAGAACTCGAGGCCCTGCTTGGGACGAAGGTCTTTCTCGACGTGCGGGTCAAGGTCGCCAAGGACTGGCAGCACGACCCCCGTCGTCTCGCACGCTTCGGCTACTGATCGCCTTTCGGCTCGCCCGGCGAGGGTCCGCCATGGGTCATATCCGGTTCCAGATACAGGAAGGCAACCGGGACGCGCTGGCGCACCTGCCGTTCGGTCGCATCGATGGCATGCGCCACCTCCTCGAAGGTGAGGTGGCGGTCGAGCTCGACCTTCGCCCCCACGAGCAGCTCATCTGGGCCGAGGTGCTGAGTGCGAAGCTCGATGAGCCGCCGTACGTTCGGCCCCGCCTCGATCGCCTCCTGGATGGCTGCGAGGTCGGCGGGCGCGGCTGATTCTCCGATGAGGAGAGCCTTCATCTCCACGGCCAGCAAGACCGCGATGCTGGTGAGCAGCACGCCGATTGCGATCGAACCCAGGGCATCAAAGCGCGAGTCACCGCTGACCACCGCGAGCACGACGCCGATGAAGGCGAAAACCAGGCCGAGGAGGGCGCCGAGATCCTCCAGGAGCACAACCGGTAGCTCCGGGGTCTTCGCTTGGCGCACGAATGCCCACCAGGAGCGCTCTCCCTTGACCTCCAGCGCCTCGACGACTGCTGTGCGCAGCGAGCCCACCTCGAGGACGATCGCGATCCCGAGTACTCCGAGCGCCCACGGCGCGGAGGTGAGTTCGTGAGGATGACGGAGCTTCTCCACGCCCTCGAACATCGAGAACAGTCCTCCGAGCGTGAACAGCACGACGGAGACGACGAAGGCCCAGAAGTATCTTTCACGCCCGAAGCCGAAGGGGTGCTGGGGAGTAGCTACGCGTTGCGCACGGCGCCTTCCGAGGAGCAGCAATCCCTGGTTGGAGGCATCAGCTACGGAGTGGATGCCTTCGGCCAGCATCGACGTCGCGCCTGTGAACACGAAGGCGACGAACTTCGCGACGGCGATTCCGAGGTTGGCGAGGAAGGCGGCGATGATGGCCTTCCCACCGCCCGACGCCGACATCGCCGCCTCCCCTGTCCGTCGCAGTTCGGCGAATAGTGCCACGACGAGCGACAGGGTCGTGGATTGGCCCTATGCCGGCCCTCGCAGCAGGCGCCCCACGGGCAGCGGTGGAGCGGGTCGAAAGCACGTCAGAATTGGGCAGCCCGCGGCGTCGATGTCAGCGCAGTGTCTGCTGCTTCGACCCCGCCAGGAGATGGGCGGTTCGACGGCGAATAGTGTCCAATATGCGCAACGCGAGCTACGATCCCAGCTGCTTCCCCACCCAGCGGTCGAGCTTATGAGTCATACAGCGGTCGCTACGCGATACTGAGCCAGGGTACTGGGGGAGTGAGAATTGAGAAGTTCAGCGCCAACAGCTTTTCGGCTGAGTTGTCCACTCACGGCGGTCAACGGGAGCGTCGACGCCCTCCTGTTCGACGTCGAGAAGACCCTCGAGCTGTCCGGGGCCGAGCAGGCGGCCCAAACCTTCGTCGAGGAGGTCCTGGCGTACCGGGCTCGAGCGGACGCGACGTACCGCGGCATCCTCGACATCATCTCCAGGTACGTCGATCTCTCGTGACGGCTAGCCGTCAGAAGAGCATCCTGCTTGCTTTGCGTTCGGTCTCTCCCGGAACGTGGCGGTCGTCGAGTCACACGTCTTGCCACGGCCGCCGCCCCGACACACCACCCGCGGGCCCGTAGCGCACCTCCGGCGGCCGCTAGCCTGGGACGAAGAGGGGAGGTGACGGGATGGCCAGCATAGAAGTCATTCCCATCGGCTCGGGAGAGTTCCAGGTCGAGGTTCACGACGACGCGGGGCAGTCAACACATCAGGTCGTCGTCCCCGAGGGATACATGGAGGAATTGGGGGTCGAGGACGCGGCCATGCAGGACCTCGTCCGCGAATCGTTCCGCTTCCTGCTCGAACGGGAACCGAAGGAGTCGATCCAAGGGGAATTCGAGCTCCCGACGATCGCCGAATTCTTCCCGGAGTATCCCGAGGAGATCAAGGATCGGGTCGGGTCCCGCGAGTCGTAGGTGGGAGACGGGACTCGAGGTCTCGGCTTGCCCGGAGAAGACCGCGAGCCCGGTGGGCCCTGATATGCCTGCACACGCCGGGATGTGCCGGCGACGGTAGGGTGCGGCGCCATGAGCGCGAACGGCAGGCCGCAACGAACTCGTGACCTCGGCGTCACCCCCCAGAGCGAGGATTTCTCGGCCTGGTACAACGAGCTGGTTCTCAAGGCCGAGCTCGCTGACCGTGGCCCCACGAAGGGCACGATGGTCATCCGACCCTACGGCTACCGGGTGTGGGAGCTGCTGCAGGCCCGACTCGACACGATGTTCAAGGAGACTGGGCACGAGAACGCGTACTTTCCGCTGCTCATCCCCATGGGCTTCCTGCAACGTGAAGCGGAGCACGTGGAGGGCTTCTCGCCAGAGCTGGCAGTCGTGACGCACGGTGGCGGAAAGGAACTCGAGGAGCCGCTCGTCGTACGCCCCACCTCCGAGACCGTCATCGGCGAGATGTACAGCAAATGGATCTCCTCGTACCGCGACCTGCCTGTCCTCATCAATCAGTGGGCGAACGTCGTGCGCTGGGAGCTGCGCCCGCGCCTGTTCCTGCGCACAACGGAGTTCCTATGGCAGGAGGGTCACACCGCTCATGCGGAGGAGGGGGAGGCAAGGGAGGAGACCCTGCGCATGCTTGATGTGTACGACACGTTCGCGCGGGAGGTCGCCGCCATCCCGACGATCAAGGGTGAGAAGACCCCGGGCGAGCGCTTCCCTGGGGCGGTGAACACGTACTCCATCGAGGGGCTCATGCGTGACGGCAGGGCGTTGCAGTCCGCCACCTCTCACTATCTGGGCACGAACTTCTCGCGCGCGTTCAACATCACCTTTCAGGACGAGAACAACGAGCTGCGCCACTGCCATACGACCTCATGGGGCATGAGCACCCGCATGATCGGCGCGGTCATCATGGCCCACGGCGACGACCTCGGGCTCGTGCTCCCGCCCGGGCTTGCCCCCTACCAGGTCGTCATCACGACCATCGGCCGGGGCGACCAGCTCAGCCGGGTGCGGGAGGCCGCCCACAGGCTCTCCAGAGAGGTCGCCAAGCAGGGGGTTCGAGTCCACGTAGACGACCGCGAGGACGTCACGCCGGGCTACAAGTTCAACGACTGGGAGCTGCGGGGTGTGCCAGTCCGGGTCGAGCTCGGCCCCCGCGAGGTGGAGGCAGGCACCGCCCTTCTTGCCCAGCGCATCGGCCAGGAGAGCAAAGACACGGTCGCCCTCACCACGCTCGCTGCAGATCTGCCCACGCACCTGCGCGACTATCACACCCTCCTGCTCGGACGGGCCACGGCCTACCGGGACTCGCGCAGCGATGAGGTCGATGTTTGGGATGACTTCGTCGCGCAGGTGCAGGCGGGGTTCGCCTATGCGCTGCACTGCGGGCGCCCCGAGTGTGAGGACGAGATCAAGGCCGAGACGGCCGCAACGCCTCGCTGCGTGCCATCGGAACGGGTCGACGAGTCGGGGCTTTGCATCCGCTGCGGAGAACGCTCCGCGTACGGAAGGCGAGTCCTCTTCGCTCGGGCCTACTAGGCGTGGGCCCGTGGTCACGGTCATCCTCGTGCGTCACGCCGTGACTGCCGCGACTGGCAAGCGGCTGGGGGGACGGACGCCTGCACCCTTGAGCGAGGAGGGTCGGGCGCAGGCCACGGTCGCCGCCGATCGCCTCGCCGAGCTGCCGGTGAAGGCCGTCTACTCCTCGCCGATGGTGCGGACTATGGAGACCGCCGACGAGATCGCCCGCCGGCACGGCCTCGAGGTGCGTGAACTCGAGGGTGTGCAGGAGTTCGACTACGGGACCTGGACCGACCGACCGCTCGGTCAGCTCAGGCGCACGAAGTTGTGGCGCGCGATACAGGGCGCCCCGAGCAGGGTCACCTTTCCCAAGGGAGAATCGTTCCGCGAGGCGCAGACGAGAGCGGTCGAAGCCCTCGAGGGCCTCGTGCGACGGCACTCCGACCGGGCTCTTGTGGTCGTCGTCAGCCATGCCGACGTCATCAAGTCGATCGTCGCCCACTACGCGGGTATCCCGCTTGACATGTTTCAACGTCTCGTGGTGGGACCCACGTCCGTTTCGGTGCTGTCGCTGCCACGGGAGGGACCGCCGAGCGTGTTGCGCCTGAACGACACCGGCTCGCTCACGCCGCCACCGTCTGAACGCAGCCGGGGAGCGGCCGGAGGCGGCGGGAGGGCGGGCAGGAGCGGGGACGCCGCCGGAGGCGGCGGGAGGG
>JBHELG010000107.1:0-20875 GCA_046263195.1 Nitriliruptorales bacterium
CCCCGACTCCTCCCGTCCGGTCGCACCGGAACGGAAGCAGCGGGTCGTGGTGTCAAGGCTCCACCGAAACCGGTGTCAACCATCAACCGGAACACCGTCAAGCCTCAACCGAAGCCAACGTGTCGAGTATCAGCCGAAGTCGCACAGACCTCGTGTTCCGGGTGTCAAGTCCCGGTACCCGTGTTCCACCTTGACTCCGGTAGCTGGGTTACACCTCGGCAGTTTTAGGCGGCGTTGATGCGGTGGGGTCTTCCGGTGGGGTTGGCGAAGGCGCCGTGTTCTTTGGCCCGGTCGTGTCGGATGGGGTGGGTGCGGACCAGCTGGCCATCGATGGCGATCTGGACCGTGTTGCCGACGATGCTGACCATCGCAGACATGCGCCGGTAAGTGTTGCCGACCCGGTAGGCGTGTCCGGCGAACGAGATCGGGCCCGACCGGTCGACCTTGCGTACCACCGGTACCCCGACTGTTGCGGGACGGCGTGGCTGACGCTGCTGGGGTCGGGGCGCCGGGGTGGGGCCGGTTCGTGAACGGCGGGCATGGGTGGCGACCGTCACCCCGCGGTGGGAGATCTCGAGCACCCCATCCTTTGCCACGACTTGGACGGTCTCGCCGGCCAACCACCGGCCCACCAGATAGTTGAACCGCTCCAGACTGATCCGCCCGGACCGATCGACCTTGCGAGTTACGACCTCGACGTCGGGCCCGGACGGCACCACCAGCTCGGGCTCGGGCGTGGTTTCGAGCGGCTGCAGCGGGTCGGGGACCGCGAGCCGGAAACGTTCGTAGGGTGTCACCATGCCGATGCCCTGATGTGGCCTGACGGTGTTGTAGTAATCGACCCAGGCGTCGAGCTGCTCTTGGGCATCGACGATCGAGTCGAACACCTTGCCGTCGAGGAACTCGCGCTTGAGGGTCTTGTGGAACCGCTCCACCTTCCCCGTCGTGGTCGGTGACCGAGGTGCCGTCAACAGGTGCCGAATACCGTTCTCGCGGCAGATCCGGTCGAACAGCACCTCCCCCGACCCCGGCCCGAAGCGGCCCGTAAAAACCTTGCCATTGTCCGTCAGCACCTGCTCGGGCACCCCATGCGCCCGCATCGCCGCGGCAAACGCCTGACAGACCGGCTTAGCGGTCGCTCGCACCACCACCTTCGCGGACACGCAGAAGCGCGCATGATCATCGATGCCGGTCAGCACCTGCAGCCGCTGCCCCGACCTCAGCACCACCCCGCCACACACATCCAGCTGCCACAGCTCCATCGACCGCGACCTCTCCCAGCGCCGGTAGTCCTGAGGGCGCCTTCTGCGGGACTTCGGATCGATCAGCCCATGTCGGACCAACGCCCGATAGATCGACGAACGGCCCGGCACCACCACAACCCCCTCACGGGCCAGCTGGTGGCGAATGGTGCGCGGCCCCCACCCCGGATGCTGCCGGCGCATCTCCACGATCCGGGCCTCGACCTGCGGCGGCATCTGATGCGGACACGACCCCGGCTTCGACGACTGATCCACCAGACCAGCCAGCCCCGCATTGGCGTAGCGGCGCAACCACCGGTGCAGCGTCTGACGCGTCACCCCGTGACGTCGCGCCACCTCAGCCACCGGCGCCCCATCAACCACAACCTCGAGCACCGCCGCATGCCGCTGCTCGACCACGCCCAACACCATCAGCACGACCGCCTCCTCGACCTCGCCGATGTCGAGGAAGCAGACCTAACCGGCAACCAAGTGTCACACAGCAACCGGAGCCACTGTCGCCAAGCAACCGGAGCCGGGTCCGAAAAGTGTCACCCACCTACCGGAGCCAACATGTCAAGCATCTACCGGGACCGCACACCTCGTGTTCCGGGGACGTGACGATTCGGTGACCATAGCCGACACGGGCGAGCACCCCGAGGGAAGTGAATAGCGCCCTGACCTGGGCTTTTGCGTGGAGCGGACGACGGGATTCGAACCCGCGACCCCCACCTTGGCAAGGTGGTGCTCTACCAACTGAGCCACGTCCGCGAGGCCATCGAGGGTAGCCGCCCCCCCGGAGCCCCGCCAAGGGTCGGCGTGGATCGAATTCCGTGGCGCGCGCTCAGCGGGGGCCCAGCCCCGTCGAACCGAAGCCGCCGGATCCCCGCTCGGTCTCCTCGAGGCGGTCCGACTCGACGACGTGCGCCCGCCCCACCCGCTGCAGCAGAAGTTGAGCGATTCGAGCGCCTGGTGAGATCGTCACCCGCTCGGCACCGAGATTGACGAGTAGCACCTTCAACTCCCCGCGGTAGCCGGCGTCGATCGTCCCGGGGGCGTTGAGCACCGTCAGACCCTGTTGCAGCGCGAGACCCGAGCGAGGGTGTACGAGGCCGACCCAACCCTCGGGGATCGCCAAGGCCAGCCCGGTTCTGACAGCGGCCCTGTGACCGGGAGCGAAACCGACCTCCTCAGCGGCGTAGAGGTCCAGTCCCGCGTCCCCCGGATGCGCGTAGCTGGGCAAGCGGACGCTGGCATCGAGCCGTTTGACGGGCAGCGCGACCTCGTCCTGCCCTGACCTCGCTTCCATCTTCCCCCCGCAGGCAGCATGGCCAGTTCAGCGGGCTCATCGCGAGGTGGGACGGTAGCCTCGGCGCCCGCGGTGCGCGACCAGGGGAGCCTTCACTAGGAGACTCCTCACCGTCACCCCCGCTGGAGGATTTTCGTGTCAGAGGTCCGAGACAACCCGGCGTCGGAGACGACGTCCGCGTCCGACGACGTCCGGCGGCGTCGCCCTCGATGGGCCACGCCACTCGCCATCCTCTTGGGCGCTGCTCTCCTCGCTGTCGCCGGCGGGGGGAAGTGGTTGTCCGACCGGCGCGCCGCTCGTCGCGCCGCGGTGGCTGCCGCGAACCAGGAGGCCCTCCAGAGCCTCGACGAGCGCTACGAGGCCATGGGGGAGGCGGCGAAGGCCTGCCACGAGGCGGCCAACCAGCTCGGCGTGACCATGCAGGCACACCTGGTCGTTTCCGAACCGCAACGCACCGATGCTCAGCTGACAGCGGACCGTCAGCTCCAGCAGACCGCCCTCGCCACGGCCAGCCACGAGCTGCTTCGTGCCGCCGGAGGTTCCCCTCCGGAGCTGTTGCCATTTGCCGACGAGCCCGTGCTGAGAACCCACCTCGAACGCCTCGCGGAGATTCAGCGGATCGCCCGCGACCATGCCCGCCAGCTCATGACGCTCGCCGCCTCCTCGGAGCAATGGGGGACGGCGATCGGGAATCTGCGGGCCGAGGCGCAACGCTATGTGGACGTCGCGAACGCGGACAGAAGCACGCGAGGAGACCCGGCAGCGTTGACGACCCAGTGGCAGCGGGAACGAGCCGTCCTCGACCGCTACCGGGCCGCCGCTGTTGCGGCCAAAGACGTCCAGGGACTGTCCGAATACAGCGACGCCTTCCTCGGCTACATCGACGGCAGTCGTGCCTTCATAGACGAGGCCACCGCGCTACTCCGCCAAGGGCAGATCGAGCGCTACAACCAGCGGTTGCAGGAGGTCTTCGGAGTTGCGGACCCCTTTGGCTTCAACGCCGCCATCGCCACGGCCACCGGCTCCGCGCTCGGGAGTGGTCTCGTTCTCAACCTGACCCAGGCACGCAACGCCGCGACAACGTTGATGGACGACATCGCTCTGGCCCGTGACGATCTCGCACTGCTCATGGCCTCCAGGCCGATGGCAGGCTGACGGGCCCCGAACCGCCGGGCTCAGATGCGGGGCCGTGAGAGCAGCTCAGCACGAGCTTCGGCCGCCTGCGCGTGCTTGACGAGCTCCCCCAGAGCATCGGCGAGCGCGCCGGCCACGTTGTCCAGGTCTGGGAAGACGTCCGCGTCCCCCGTGAAGCCGAAGTTCAGCCAGCCGTCGAGAGAAGTGACCCCCACCGCGTAGGCGTGGTTCTGTACCAGGGGCAGTGCCGGGAACGCGCCAAGCAGACGCATTCCGAGCGAGTAGAGCGCGACACGAGGCCCGGGCACGTTCGTGACGACGAAGTTGTGGAGGCGCGTACGTGATGCCAGCCGCGCGGCGAGCGCGATCAAGGTCGGCGGGGCGTATGCGGACAGGCTGATGAGAAAATCCGCGCCGACCGCATGGCCGCTCTCTTTGACCTGGTGCATGTCCGCATGCACACGCGTGAGCCGCTCCACCGCATCCATCTCGTACAGCGGCAAGCGCACGAACAGCGACGAGACTCGGTTGCCGAAGATGAGCCGCTCATCGTCGCTGCGCATGCTCACCGGAACCATGACCTTGAGCTCGAGCCCGTGGGTCTCCTCACCGCGCTCACGGAGGAAACGGCCCGTGGCATCCCCCACGATCGCCAGTACCACATCGTTGACCGTCGTCCCGAACGCGTTCTTCACCGTCTTCACGTCGGCCAGAGGCAGCCTTTGGATGGCGAAACGCCGAAAGGTACCGATCGGCCGGTTGAGGGGGCTGTCTGGCCCCGGGGCGATGCCCGACGCCACCGACAGGATGCCGCGGCCCACGCGGAGCGCGCGTGCGGCCACCTTCCGGGGCGTCTGGACGAACCGCTGCGCACCCGCCAGCACACCACGAGCCGTGAACAGCTGCTGCTGGACCGCCGACCAGGCGAGTACGAGGTCGCTCGGACGGGGGGACGGCACCCACGGCTTCGGCGGGGGAACAGGGACGCCCTCTTCTTCGCGGAAGTCCAGCAGAAGCGTCGCGATGTCGATGCCGGTGATGCCGTCGATCATGGCGTGGTGTGTCTTCGCGAGGTAGGCGACACGGGCCTCCTCCAGCCCCTCGATCACGTAGAGCTCCCACAGGGGGTAATCCCGATCGAGTGGCCGGCTGATCAGCCGCTCCACGTAGTCCATCAGCTGGTCCATGCGGCCCGGGCTCGGAAGCACCGCATGACGCACGTGGTAGGAGATGTCGAACTGCTCGTCGTCGATCCAGGTGGGATTCCCCGCCTTCAGCGGCGGGAAGGCGAGCTTCTGCCGGAAGCGCGGCACGAGGTGCAGACGCGCGAGGATCAGGTCGAGGAAGCGGTAGAAGTCGAAGTCAGCGTCGGGAGCAGGGTCGAAGACGAACAAGCCCGCCGTGTGCATGTGCTCGGCGGGCGTCTCGAGGCGCAGGAACATCGCGTCGAGCATGGAGAGCGGGTCACCGTGCCCCTTGCCCATGCGCCCTCCCTTTTCTGGCCCGGCCCATCGTACGTCGGGGGGCGCCCCTGCTACCGAAGGGCCTTGGCCTCGTCCTCGCCCGGGCTGGTCGGAAAGTCCCATGACGTCACGCCCTACCCTGCGGGTGTGCTCCTTGTCGTGACCGCCACAGACCGTGAAGCCGCCCCGCTGCGCCTGGCCCTGACCGGAGCTCGGCCCGTCAGCATTCAGGGGGTACGAGCAGACGACGGCCTCCTCGACGACACACGCGTTCGACTGGCGGTATGTGGCATCGGCCGGGCCAGCACAGCCTTCCACCTGGCCCGCCTCCTCTTGGACCGTCCGCAGGCAGTGCTGCAGGTTGGCGTCGGAGGCGCCTTCCCCGAAGGTCCTCCGCTCGGCGGAATCGCGCTCGCGACCGAAGACGTCTATGCGGATCTCGGTGTGGCAACCGAGGAGGGCTGGCTAGCGGCTGAAGCCGTCGGAATCCCGCTGCTCGAACGAGGTGGCACCCGCTTCTACAACGTGTTCCCATGTGCGCCCGCGCCCACGGCTGCGGCGGCGGCAAGCCTCGACGCCCCGAGGGGTCGCTTCGTCACCGTCGAGACGGTGACCGGCAGCGCCGCCCGCGCCGGCGAACTTGCCCGCCGTCATCGTCCCATCGTCGAGTCGATGGAAGGTGCGGCCGCGGCACATGCCTGTGCCCTCGACGACGTGCCGTTCGTCCAACTGAGGGCGATAAGCAACGTGGTCGGCCCCCGCGACCGCTCCGCCTGGCGGCTCGACGGGGCGGTACGGACAGCGGCGAACGCCGCCTCCGAGGTGGCCGCTACCGTGCTGGAAGCGGTGAGCTAGACCCTCGAAGCGGCCGGCCAAACTCCCGACGAGGTGACCCGTGCGAGAGCTGAACTTGGGCTTCTCCCCCTGTCCGAACGACACCTTCATCTTCCACGCGCTGACGCATGGTCTCGTCGAGTCCCCGGGCTTCATCCCCAAGCCCGTACTCGCCGACGTGGAAAGCCTCAACCGCTGGGCATTGGAGGGCCGGCTCGAGCTCACCAAGCTCAGTTACCACGCGTACGGCCACGTCCGGGAGCGGTACGTCGCCCTTCGGGCCGGAGGCGCACTCGGGCGAGGAGTCGGGCCGCTGCTCGTGTCTCGCGATCCCAGCCGCTTCGTCGCGCCTGGGTGGGACGACCTTGCAAGGGAGTTGTCCCAGGCCCGGGTGGCTGTCCCTGGCCGCTTGACGACCGCCAACCTCCTCCTGCAGCTCCTCGTCGCAGAGCCGGCCGAGACGGTCGAACTGCCCTACGACCAGATCGTGGCCGCGGTGGCGGGCGGGTGGGTCGACGCCGGACTGATCATCCACGAATCCCGCTTCACCTACCGCGAGCACGGGCTGGTAGAGCTGCTCGACGTGGGCCGAGCATGGGAGACGGAAACGGGTCTCCCGGTGCCGCTGGGGGTCGTCCTCATCCGTCGCGACCTCATCCCGCTCGCAGCGGCCGTCGACGCCGCGATCAAGGCAAGCATCGTGCACGCCCGTGCTTTTCCAGACGCATGCGCCGACTACGTGCGCGAGCACGCGGCGGAACTCGACGACGACGTCATCGCCGCCCACATCGACCTGTACGTGAACGACTTCTCGCTGGACGTGGGCGAACAGGGTGAGGCGGCCGTACGAGAGCTGTTGAAGCGGGCCGAGGCGCGCAGCCTCGTCCCTTCCGGACCCGAGCTTCGAGCGGGGCGGCCACGGGCACCAGGCGAGCTGTTTGCGAGCCCCGCCGGCGGCGAGCGAGCACGGTGATCGCCCGCTCAAACAGGAGTTCCAAACGACCCGGACCGCTACCTCGGCTTGACTCCGTGCACCGGATAAGGACAAGGTGGGCGAGGCCCGTCTGACGCCTCCCGCAGACCCTCGCATCTCGGGCCTGGGAACGCCTATGAGGAGCACTGTCCCGCCCTCGCGGACACGAGCCTGTCTCAAGTGCGCCCTACGCGCACACCGGGGGAGCCTGCGTGCGCATGTCCGGCCAGGCGTATCCGTCACGCTTGGCTGCGCGCCAGAAGAAGCATGAGATTCCGCTGGGGTTGGGAGGTAACGTGTCGCAGCCGCTTCTCATCCAGCCCCACGGGATCGGCCGCCTGCTCCCGGCCGTCATTCCAGCCGTGACTGAGGGCGGTGAGCGGCGTGGCGTCTGACGTGCCTCAACTCGAGGAGCCGCTCGTGGGGCTGCGGGACCAATTGCTCGCCTACGCACGGGACCTTCGCGTGGCACTGGCCGAGAGTCGTGCGGCCACCGAAGAGCTGTCGCGGACCCAGCTGGAGACGGTTGCTGCGCTCGCCGCGGCCATCGACGTCCGCGACGAGGTGACGGGCGGCCACGTGTACCGGGTCGCCAACTATGGGCTCGTGCTCGCCGAACAGTTGGCGCCACCGTTGGCCAGCGACCCACAGCTCGTCTATGGCTTCCTGCTGCACGACATCGGCAAGCTCGGGGTGCCCGACCGCGTGCTGCTCAAGAAGGGACCCCTCGACGCCGACGAGCGTGCCCTCATGCGCGCCCACGTGGAACACGGCGTCCGCTTCGTCGAGCAGGTGACGTTCCTGAGACCGGCGCTGGAAGTCGTCGCCACCCACCACGAGGCGTGGGACGGCAGCGGCTATCCCCGGGGGCTGAAGGGCGAGGAGATCCCCTTCGTCACTCGACTCTTCAGCGTCTGCGACGCCTTCGACGCCATGGTGCACGACCGCCCCTACCGCAAGGCCATGGCGCCCGAGGCCGCACTCACGGAGCTTCGCCGCTTTGCCGGCACACAGTTCGATCCCCTGGTCGTCGCGGGCTTCGAAGAATGCGCGGAGCGCCTGATCGCGGTGGACGAGCGCCCCGACCTCAACGTCACGCCGCGCGCCAACCGCCGCCGGCGCCGGGGGCTCGACCACGAGGGCAGCCTCGTCTTCGACGCCATCGAAGACGCCATGCTGCTCATGACACCCGACGGCGTCGTCAGCGACGCGAACCGGGCCTTCCTCAGGCTCTTCGGCCTGACCTCGCCGCCGGTGGGCCTGACCCTTACCGAGCTGACCGACTGGCTTGCCGACCGCCTCGCGGCCGACGGACCCGAGTCGCACAACCTGGCGCGAGACCTCCTCGCCCCCAACGGACAGGTCGTGTTCGAGGTCAACCAGCCGGAGCCCCGCCTCATCCGGCGCGTCTCACGCACCCTCTACGGCGACGGTGGCGCGGTCGTGGGAAGGCTGTTGCTGTTCCGAGACACGGGAGAGGACCGCCCCGAGCGATAGCCGTGCGAACCAAACAGACGAGATTCGGGCTCGACCCGAGAGAGTGAGTTGACCTGGACGATTTGCGCGCTTGAGACTCTAACGGTGCGCAGTATGCGCACGACGGACTGCACACTTGCCTTCAGAACCCACTCTGATGCTTACTATCCGCAGGTAGCCGGACACAACTAGTCACTAGTGGGCTATATTTGTTGCAGACGTGTTAGTAGAGCCTATCGCCTCCGCTGTCGACACGATCCTGATCGTGGACGACGATACTGCCCGCGCCGCGCGCATTGGGCAGGTTCTCTCCTTGCACGGATACGGCGTTCTCCACGCCTGCGGTGATCATGCGGCCATTGATCTCGCCCGTGAGCACCGGCCCCCGCTCGTCCTCCTCAGCGTCACGACCGCACGGGGAGAACAAGCGGATCTCTGCCGTCGTCTCCAGTCGGATTGGCGCTGCGGGAGCCCGAGCATCATCGTCCTAGCCGGGCGTGCCGATGTCGCCGACTTCGCCTCCGGTCTCGTCACCACCGCCGACGACTACGTCATCCTCGAGCCGTTCGACGCGGTTCGGGTCCTCACCCGGGTCGGCGCCACACTGCGCCGGGCCGAGGAGATGCGCGCCTCCTCGCCCCTCACCGGACTGCCAGGCAACACCGCCATCGAGACCGAGCTGCAACGGCGCACCGCGCTCGGGGAGCCGATGGCCCTGCTCTACGTCGACCTCGACAACTTCAAGGCCTACAACGACCACTATGGCTTCCTACGCGGGGACGCGGTCATCCGCGGGATGGCAGACGTGCTGCGAACAGCCGCGGAGAAGCGGCCCGGCACCTTCCTCGGACATGTCGGCGGGGACGACTTCGTGGTCGTCTCGGCGCCCGAGGAGGCTGAGGACATCGCGGACGAGGTCATAAGCCGTTTCGACGACCGCGCTCCGTCCTTCTACGACCCCGAGGACGCGGCCCGCGGCGAGATCGAGGTCGTGGACCGTCAGGGCAACCCCCACAACTACCCGCTCGTGACCGTCTCCATCGGCATCGCGCGCACGCTCGACGGGCAGATCAGCGACCACCGAGCCCTGGTGGACATCGCGACGGAGATGAAGCAGGTTGCGAAGAACGAGCACGGCAGCGCCGCCGCCGTGGACCGGCGCACCAAACACGACAGAGGCGTGGCGCCGCGCCCCTCCCTCCAGCGCGGAAGCACGCCCCCACGCCTCGGCCCGGGCCAGCTCCCCGCGCGACGGTCGCATCGCAACATTCGGATGCCGCGGTTGGGGACGGGGGTGTCCGCCCTGGTGCTCATGCTGGCCCTCGTGGTCAGCCCGACCGCGACCGTCTTCGCGGCAACCAACGCCACGCCCGGCGAGACTCTTTATTCGGCCAAGCTGAAGCTCGAGGCCGTTCAGCTGACCCTTACCATGAATCCGCTACGGGAGGCCGCCCTCCACCTCGAATTCGCCAATCGCCGGTTGACCGAGCTCACCGAACTGCTCGCCGCCGGCAACCCGAAGCCAGAGCTCGTCGAGGCCGTGAGCCAGAACCTCCGGGAGCATGTGGAGAGCGCAGTCAAAGAACTGAACCAGGTCGAGGGAACGGACATCGCAACTCGCGCCAAAGAGCTCGTGGTTCAGGATCAAGTCCAGCTATTGAACGGCCTCGTCACCGCGCAGTGCGCCGGCCTGCACGATGCGGCCGTCCAGAACGCCTGCACACAACTCCAGCTGGTCCTCCACGAAGCGGTCGTCGAGATCATGCCGCCAGGCGCGCTGCCAGTCGTCATCCCGAATCCGGGGGGCATCCTTCTCGCCATTCCCCCGGCCTCACGCGCTTCGGCCGAGGCCGGATCGCAACAGACGACCACCGCGAGCAACAGCCAGGCGAACGAGACGTCAGGCACGGCCCCGGCTGGCACGGATGCTGGTACGGCCGCCACTTCGAATGAGGCTCCCGCGAGCGGCCCCGCAGGCTCCTCGGACCCGGCACCCGCGGACCCGGCACCAGCCGAACCACCCCCAGCCAACCCCGAGCCCGTGGCCGCACCACCCCCTGGGCCCGAACAGCCGGCCCCGCCTGAGCCGACCCCGACCCCGACCCCCACGGAGACGGCAACGGCGCCCTACAGTGCGCCACCGCCAGGGGAGACGCCCGGTTCGAGTACCCCTGCGCCGCCCGAGCAGGGTGAGACGCCGGACCAATAGCCTCATTCGCTGAGGCGACGCCCAGCTCGGCTGAGCGGGCGCAGTCAGATGCTGCGGCGGACCAGCCAGCCGATCGCCAGGACGAGAACGATCACCGCGACGCTGATGAGGGCCAGGGCCCGGAGTCGCTCAGCAGTCGAGTCGTGCTGCCGCGGTTCGAGCGGGTACGCGTGGTCTGGCCGGAAAGCTGCCAGCTGCGGCTCCCATGGAGCGGTCGGGCTGCACGCATCGTCCTCGAGCCGCCCCTCGTCCCAGCGAGGGAAGACGAGGTAGCGCTTACTCGCCTCCCAGTGCCGGTCAACTGACGTGGCCGTACGACCCTCGGGACCGCCGTGCACGACCACCTGCTCGCCGAGCTCCGAGCCCCTCCAGATCTCCTCCACCTGCATCCGAGCGGTCCGACCGGCGTTGGAGACCGTGATGACGGTCCCCACGAACGCGATCTCGGACTCGGCGACCTTGGCCGATAGAGGTCGGTCGTCTCGGACACAACTGGCACAGGCGGCTTGTGTCGGGAGCAGCAGCACGGAGATGGCCGCGACGAGCACAATACGGGCCCGAAGGGGTACTTGACCTCGGAACCTAGCCCGTCTCTCCGTTCGACTCGCCCTGCTCACCGCCGGAGTCCTCGCCTGCGTTCCCGCTCGGCTCCCCCTGTGCCTCCCCCGTCTCGCTCGTGCTCTCCGCCTCGGCGCTCTCCGCCTCGGCGCTCTCCGCGGTCTCCTCGTCCGCCTGCGTCTGCGACAGCTCCTCCATCTCCCCGGTCACCGCGCGGAAGACCGCGGCGACGTCCTCCTCGCCGTGATCCCTGCCATACGTGACGGCGAGCTGGCCGGCGATCACCCGGGCGAGGGCCAGGTCGAGGTCGTTGCGCTCACCGGCGTCGACGATGAGTCGCGCCTCGTTGAAGGCGAGGCGAATCGGGAAGCCCGCTTCGAACTCGCGCTTCATCATCTGTTCGGCTTTCGTCTGCGCGTAGGGCGCCCCGAGCTGGCTGCCATCGATGACCTCGAGGAAACGGGACGGATCGACCTCGAGCGCCTCGGCCAGCGCCATCGTCTCCGCGAGGGCCTCCGCCAGGCCCAGGAGCCAGCTGGTCACAACGAGCTTGAGACGGCTGGCAGCGCCGGCCTCACCCAGCCACGTCGTGGTACGTCCGATGGCATCGAGGATGGGCTGGCAACGTTCACGCACCTCCTCAGGACCAGCGGGCAGAACCAGCAACTCCCCTTGATCTCCCGTCGCTTTCATATTGATCATCGGCGCGTCCACGAACACGACGCCATGCTCCTGCGCGACCTCGATCAACCGATCGATTTCGAGACCGACCGTGGTCATCTGCAACCAGACCGCTTCCTCGTCCATGCCCTCGAGCGCGCCGTTCTCTCCGTTCATCACCTCCTCCACCGCGCTGGCTTCGGAGACGATCGTGATGATGAACCTTGCGCCCCTTGCCGCCTCCGCGGGCGAGTCGGAGATGGTCGCGCCGGCATCACCGAGGGGCTCGGCCTTCTCCCTGGTCCGGTCCCAAACCCGCAGGTCCGTCTCCGCATCGAGGAGCTGACGAGCTACCTCGGACCCCATATTCCCCGTACCGAGCACGGCGACCGTCGCCATGTTTCCTCCTCCTGCGGTTTCCCCAATCCTCGCGCCCACGAGAAGAAAGCGCACCGCACCGTTCGTTCAGTCGTCGCGGTCCCCGCCAGGAAGGGACCGGATCAGCCGCGCCTTTCGCTCTGAGCACCGCGGTTGGTGGCCCGGTGCGGCGAGGAGTGCCGACCGTCCCGACGCAGGCCGAGGTGGCGGGCGAGCTGGGCGTCACTGCGACCGAGCGCCATGAGCGCCTGCGAGGCCTCGTGCTGCAACTCAGGCAGCTCGTCGGGCCGGAACCAGCGTGCCTCGACTACCTCGGCGGATTCCAGTCGGAGAGAATCGGGATAGGACCCCTCCGTCAGGCGACAGCGGTAGACGACGTCGACGCGGCGTGGCTCGGGGGAAACGACGACGGCAGGGGCGGCGGCCACTTCGATGTCGAGTCCGGTTTCCTCGAGCGCCTCGCGCCGAGCCGCGTCCACGGGGTGCTCGCCCCGCTTCAGCAGCCCCCCGGGGAAGCCCCAGCGGGCGCGGTACAACAGGCGCAGAAGCAGTATGGAATCGTCCTCACGCTGTATGACGCAGATGGAGCCGACGCTGAAGGAGGGAGTCGAGCGACGCACCACGAAGCGGCGCAGGCGGGTGGGCAGCCGGCGGTAGAGGCGTAGAAACAAGCCGTGCAGCCAGCGCCCCACTCCTGAGCATCCTCCTTGGCGGTAAACCCGCAACCTTAGCGATGAGCAGATGGGCGAGTGAGCCGATTGCCGGTGCCCGCCGGCCGGTCGACCTCTCGCCATGTGGGCAACTGCTGGCCCTTACGGTGAGGAGACTGTGAGCAGCGGACGCCGGGTGCGCATTTCCAAGCTCGTCTCGCGGGTCCTCCGCCACGAGCCGGGGCTCGCCGGGGTATCCCTCGACGAGGCAGGCTGGACGCGGGTTGACGACCTGCTCACGGGCCTGCGTCGCCTCGGGGTCGAGCTCTCCCGGGCTGACCTGGAGGAGGTGATCACCGGCGGGGGCAAACAGCGGTTCGAGCTCTCCCCCGACAGATCCCGCATTCGGGCCCGCTACGGCCACAGCGTCACCGTCGACGCCGGCTATCCGCCGGCAGACCCGCCGCCGGTCCTCTACCACGGGACCCCCGCGCGCAATCTCGCCGCCATCCGGGCAGGAGGCATCTCCCCCATGGCCCGCCAGCTCGTCCACCTCCACGAGGAGGTCAGCGCGGCCCGCTCTGTGGGGGCGCGCAGGGGACGAGCGATCGTGCTGGTCGTCGACGCCGCCGGAATGGCGGCCGAAGGGGCGGTATTCCATCGCCTGCCGGACGGAATCTGGCTCACGGGAGAGGTACCGGCGCAACGGATCCTGGGGGTGTTCGAGTAGGGGCGAAGAAGTGGTCTCAGGGGTGTCCAAGACCGCCACACGCCGCGGGACTATCGACGGGGCCGATGCTCGGACACGTGACATTTGAGGCGTACCATGCAAAGCGGCAGAAGCGAACACAGGTGCGGCAGAAGCGAACACAGGTAGCGAACACAGCTTGCGTCGTGGTCGTCACCGTTGGGGTAGCTGGAATCGAGACCGTCAGTCAGACCGGCGCCTGGGGCCGGGGCCGCTTGTCCGACGCTGGCGTTGGCCGTGGTCCACCGTCCAGGCGCGTGCGGGGCTCGAGTCGGACGAGGTGTGCAAGCCTGCGGGCGCGCCGGAGAAGATCGGTTGGCGCATGGTGCTGGTGGAATGCCACCCGAACGAAGTGGTCTCTTGGGAAGAGTTCAAACGACTGCCGGCACCCGCGGTCGCCCTCGACGGTTATGTGGAGGGACCGCCCCGCCAGAACCCGACCCACGCCAGCTTCGACCACCATACGGGGGTCGACCGCCTAGCCACGCGAGCGACGTGCGAACAGGTCGCGTTGGCGATCCGTTTTGGACCGCTTCAGTTGATCGAGGACCCGAGCCGCCTCCACGTCCACATCAACCACGCTGACGAGGACGTCTGCCTCTCCGTGTGGCTGCTCGAGCACCAAGATGCCGTGGACGACCCGAGGGTCCGTCGTCTGGTCGACGCCGAAGGTCTGCTCGACACCACCGGCGGATGCTACGTGCCCGTCACCGACCCGGATTTCCTCGCTCAGCTCGCCTGGGTCTTCGCCCCCTGCCAGCGCCGCCCCAGGACGGCCTCGACCATGGTGAGGACGATCCGCGAGGTCGGGCGCCGCCTGGGGCGTTTCACGGCCGGCAAGGCTCACCGGGCCCGCACCGCCTCCGCCTACACGGTGCTCGAGCGGCGCGGGCGGATCGCTGCAATCGTCGAGCACGGTCCGCTTGCCCGGGCACAGCTGCGGCAGGTGGGCATCGACATGTTCGTGTCGCGGCGATACCAGGATGGCCGAACCGAGTTCTCGATCGGCAAGACGAGCCCCTATGTCGCCTTCAACCTTCCCAAGGCCTTCGAGGAGCTGAACCGGATCGAAGGCTGCGAAGGGGACGACGTCTGGGGCGGCAGCGAGACCATCGGCGGGTCACCTCGGCGAGCCGGTTCGCACCTGGCCGTGGCGACCGTCCTCGACGTGCTCGAGCGCTGCCGCGACCACGCCACCGGCCCGTTCCTGGTCCAGGCGCGCTGAACAACCGCCGCATCACCAGCCGACCCGCAAGGGGGGCTGTCACGCTTCGACCCGGCCGCCCGCCCGCCAGTACCGGCCCTCGGCCCGGTCGAGAAAGCCCTCGTCCACGAGGTAGCGGCGCAGGGCGGCATAGTCCTCGTGGTAGTGGACGAGCAGGGCGTTCACGTCCGACTCCGAATAGCGCAGCCCTGGCTCGAAATCGAGCGCGATGCGTTCCAGCACGATGCGACGTTTCGCACGCTGGGCGGGGATCTCGAGCAGGCGGCGTCCTTGGAAGAAGCGTGCCAATACCTGCCTCTCCTCCTCCGTCATGCCGAGGAAAACCACCTCGGCCGGTGGCTCAGGCTGGGGAAGGTTGCGGGCCAGCTCGCGCAGCGCCTCCGGGACGAGGCGATGCCGGGCATCGTCTCGTGTGACGATCCCCGCGTCAGTCAGGGGTGCCAGCGTGGCGAGAACATCGCGTTCACGTTGACCGGTGCGGGCGGCCAGCTCGGCCGTGCTGAGTGGCTCTAGCGCGACGAGGCCGACGACTGCGAGCCTATGAGGGTCGAGCAGCAGCTTGAGGAAGTCGATGGGGTTCACCGCAGCCCGAGGCTAGCGTGCACCACCGCGTTGCCGCTCCGCTCGCCGCTCGCGAGCCCGTTCTCGCAACGCCTGACGCTCCTCGGCTCGCTGCTGGGCCAGGCGCTCCTCCGCCTCGGCCGGCGTGGGGGCGGTTCCCCCGAGATGGGCGGGCAGCCACCAGCGGTCGTGCTCGCCGGCCGGCTGCTGGGGGTAGGCCTCGGCGGCTCGATCCACCAGCTGGCGGATCGCAGCCATGAGCCGCTCGGTGACGGCTTCGTAGTCCTCGTCGGGCTCGTAGGCGATGCGTGGGCCGAAGTGGACGTCGATCGCGATGCCGCGTTGGAAGTTGCGCGGCCGCCACTTCGTCAGGATGCGCTGGGTGCCCCAGACGGCGGCGGGGATGATCGGAGCGCCAGCGGACATCGCTATCCGTGCTGCGCCTGCCTTTCCTGCGCGTGGCACGAAAGAGGGGCTGATCGTCCCCTCGGGAAACATGCCGATGACCTGACCGCGCTCGAGTCTTCGGGTCGCCTGCGACAGCGCGGCGTGAGCGGCGCCGTACCGGTCGACGGGGATGTGGCGCATCGCGCGCATGAGTGGACCCGTCACCGGGTGCTCGAACACCTCCTGCTTGGCCATGAAGCGCACGACCCGGCCGCGTGACAGCGCTCCGTAGCCGATGAAGACGAAGTCGAGGTAGCCCACGTGATTGGAAGCGATGACCGCGGGGCCCTCGGGTGGGAGGTGCTGCGCGCCCAGGATCCGGACCTTCCAGCCCATGAGCCTGAAGGTGCTGACGGCGGTTGCAACGACCGCGCGGTAGACGGGCTCAGCCCCCTCCCAGCGGACCTTGCCCATGTTCCCGCCTCGCTTGCGGCACTTCGTCTTTCAGCCTCGCGCCACATACAGCCTAGGAGCGTCACGTCCCTTCGCCCGTAGGCGGAGACGGTCGGCTTACCTTGCCTACGGTGTACTTGGCATGTGAGCGCCCTTCGCAGAAGCGACCGAGGCCAGGAGGTAGCGTGGATTCGAAGGAACTCTTGTGGAAGGCGGTCGGGACGTCCGCTGGTATTGCTGCGGCTGCCCTCACCCGCAATCTCATCACCAGCGGGTGGCAGCGGAGGAGAGGCTCCGAGCCGCCCGCGAATCCCGAATCGCCGAGCACCGGGTGGGGCGAGGCTCTGGCCTGGGCGGCCCTCACCGGAGTCGCGATCGGAGTGGCCCGGATGGTCGCGGCTCGGGGCGCAGCCGCTGGTTGGCGGCGAGCAATGGGCGAACTGCCCCCGGGACTGGAAGAAGTTGCTTGAGGGCGCCGCGACGGCGCCAGGTGTTCGCGCGTGGCCGCCCTCACGCTCAGGCGCTCCCGGCTCCTGCGCCGATCGCAGCACTACGGCGTGAGGGTTCCCTCACGGGCGAGCTGAAGGAAGGTCGTCGCCACCTCGGGATCGAACTGACGCCCGATCCCGCGTTCGATCTCTTCGAGTGCCTGCTCGACGGGCCACGCGGGCTTGTACGGGCGCTCGTGTGTCAGGGCGTCGAAGACGTCGATGACGGCGATGATGCGGCTGGGTAGCGGAATCGCCCCGGCTTCGAGCCCTCGGTAACCGCTGCCATCCCACCTCTCGTGATGGGTCAGAGCGATCTGTTCGGCGAGTTGGAGCATGGGCACCGTGCTGCCGGTGAGGATCTCGGCACCGATGATGGTGTGACGGCGCACGATCTCGAGTTCGTCCGCGGTGAGCGGCCCAGACTTCAACAGGATGGCGTCCGGGACGCCGACCTTGCCGATGTCGTGGAGGGGGGCGGCTTGACGGATCAGGGTGGCGGTCTGGGATGGTAGGTCGAGTGCGTGGGCGAGGATCCCGGCATTCAGCCCGACACGGCGAGCGGCGTCCAGCCTCTGGTTGGCCTCTCGGTACTCGGCCGCGATCGCGAGACGTTCGAGCAGCTCGACTCGGGCGCCTTCCAGCTCTGCGGTCCGCTGCCGCAGCGATTCTTCGAGCCGGATCCTCTGCTCAGCCAGAGCAATCCCCATGAAGCGGGTTTCGAGCAGGCTCCGAACGCGCGCCACGGCATGGGTTTCGTCGCACGGTTTGGGCAGGAAGTCGTTCGCGCCGGCGGCGAGGGCTTGCTCCTTGGTTGACACGTCCCCTTTGTGCACGAGGACGAGGATCGGCAGGTAGCTGTCGGCCGGGGCCCAGCCCCGAAGCTGCGTGATGATACGGAAATCGTCGCGTTCTGACAGGCAGAGGTCGACCGCCAGGAGGTCGGGTTCGAACTCGAGGAACATGGACGCGACTTCGCGGAGGTCAGAGGTGCCTCGCACGTTCGTAATGCCGAGGCGCTGGAGGGCGCGTCCGAGGTCGGCGACGCTCGCATCGTCGTCGACGATGAGGACCCGAGCGTAGGTGAAGCGTCGGTCGGGGAGGCCGGGCCGCATGTCAGGCGTACCCGGGGTTCCCGCCGCGAGATCGCCGTCCCCGTGGTCGTCGCATTTCGGACAGCCAAGCGGAGCGGAGACCGGCGTGCTCTATGCGTGCGGCTACCGCTCGGGTGGGCTGAGGCTGACCATGACGGGACCGGGCATGAGCCGGGAGCACGGGGCGCCGTGATTCGGGCCCTTCAGCCGAGGAATCCCGTCAGCCACATGATGAGCGCGACGAGGAGCCCGACCAGAATGACCATCATGAGGATCCCTGTGGCCATGACGCGTCCCGGGATGACGCTGGTCACCCGCGCCGGGCCCGAGCTCCCCGAGCCACTGGGGCGACGGGCGGCGGTCCACTGGTAGCCGTCCCAGTAGCGCTCGACGGTGCTGTCCTCAGGGTCGGGTGACCATCCCGGCGGGCTCGTGCTCGAGCCTGTCCGGCGTGGTCGCGCGTCCTTCGGCGGTCGCACCGTATTCGGCACGCCGAGCGTGTCGAGAGCCACTGCTTCGCCCACCCGCACGTGCCGCGTCCAGGCCTGGCCGGAGAAAAAGCGCTGTTCGAAGCGGCCGGTGGGGTCGGGGTACCACTCCCCCGGCCCGGTCTCGTCGGTCTGGCTTACCGCCTCGGCGGAGACGCCCTTGCGGTCGATGGCCTCCGCCCTTCCCACCCGCACCCGCGGCGTCCAGCGGTCCCCACTCCAGTAGCGCTCTTCGAAACGTCCGGTCGGATCAGGCAGCCATCCGGCCGGCGGTCCAGCGTCCGGTGGACGCCCTCCGGGCAGCCCGATCGGTGGGCTCCAACCCCAGCCGGGTCCTTCGCCTGAAGTCACATCGCTCTCCTGGCAGGATCGACTCGTCCACAGCCCCGCAGTCTGGCACTCTGCCCTCGTACGAGCGTTACGCCACTTCGGACTGCGGTCAACGGCTCATGGACTGAGGTCCCGACCGGACGTCCAGCCTGGCAGCAAGGAGCCGGGACGGAGGCGGGAGGCGTGCGGGAGGGGTCTCCTACGAGGCCGGCCGGCCGTATCCGGCGATGTCGCGGCGGCTCAGGGCGCGGCTGTTGATGCGCACCTGCGAGCCCGAGTAGGGAGCCTCCACGACCTTGCCGTCACCGATGTACATCGCCTCGTGGTGGATGGGGTCGCCGAAGAACACGAGGTCGCCCGGCTGAAGGTCCGCGCGGCTGATCCGTCTGGTGGCCTGATACTGCATCCGAGAGCTGTGCGGTAGGGACACCCCCGCATGTCGCCAGGCCCACATCGTCAGCCCCGAGCAGTCGTAGGAGTCCGGCCCTGATCCTCCCCACTTGTAGGGCTTGCCCAGCTGCGACAGCGCCGCATCAACCGCCTTCCTGCCCCGCCCACTCGCCGGTACGGCGGACGGTGCAGGGCCGCCAGGTCGTTTCGTGCCGTGGGCGGCGACGGAGGCGCGGTTGGACGCCGCATCTCCCTGACGAGCGGCCCGTTCCGCGGCTAGGGCGGAGGCCACCCGCTGGGCGCTGTCGCGTGCGATGCGTTGAGCTTCGGCACGTTCGGCCGCCGCGCTCCCCTGCTGAGCCTCGCCGACCTCGGCCTCGAGCCGGGCCACTTCCTCGGCCTGACCCGCCAGAGTCCGCTCCACGGCGTCCCGCTCGGCTGCCAGCTGCTGGGCTGCTGACGTGGCAGCCTGTTCGGACTCCTCGAGTTCGGTGAGGCGGGCTGCCATGACGCGACGGCTGTTGGCAAGCTCGGTTACGGCGTTCACCTGTGCCTGGGCTGCCGAGCGCAGGAAAGAGGCGCGCGTCTGCAGGTCGGAGGGGTTGCCCGATCCGAGCAGCGCTTCGAGTTGCAGCCCGCCGCCGTGCACGTACAGGTGGCGGGCCAAATCGCCCACGGTCTGCTCCCGTGTGTCCATCTCCCGCTCGAGGCCCCGGATTTCGGACTCACGGTCGGAGACTTGGCGTCGAAGCGCCTCGAGTCCTTCCCGTGCCTCGTTGTAGCGCTCGACAGCGACCCCCGCCTCCCGCTCGATCTGCCCGAGCCGCTGTTCCGCTTCACTTGCGTTTCGTCGTGCCGTCTCGAGTCGTTGACGCGCCGAGCGCACGTCCGCGGGCTGGGCACCTGCGACGGCGGGCGTCATGAGCAGCACTACGACACACGCGGCGATGACGCGTGCGCCCCTTCTCGTGACACGGCGAATTTCACACATGCGCATCAGCAACCCCAGCCCCGGCCCCTGTGCGTCAATTACCGCACGTCGCGGGAGGCTAGCGGATGGTGGCGCCGTCGCAACGATGCGACCCCGCGCCCGGGGGACGGGGGCCGCTTGGGGCGTTGCTCGAGCGAAGCGCCCCACGCCTGCCCGCGCCTCTGCGCCGCCCGCGTCTCGCTACCCTCGGCGTGACGGCAGGACGAGCTGACGAGCGGCGGCCGGCTGACCGCCGGCGAGAGGAGACACGATGGGTGAAGCCGTGCTGCTCCTGGTCGTGCTCGTGCCGTCGGTCGTCCTCCACGAGGTCTCCCACGGAGCGGTCGCACTCGTCTTCGGTGATGACACGGCGAAGCAGGCCGGCCGGCTCACCCTCAACCCGATCGCTCACGTCGACCTCTTCGGGACGGTGATCCTCCCCGCCCTGCTCGCACTGACGGGTGCGGGCATCTTCGGCTACGCCAAGCCGGTTCCGGTGAATCCCAGCCGGATGCGACGCCCACGTGACCATGGGCTTCTCACGAGCCTGGCGGGCCCGGCCACGAACATTCTTCTCGCCCTGCTGGCGGCGTTCGGGTTGCGCTGGCAGGTCGCCTCCGAAGGCGGCCTCATGTTCGACTCGTTCTTCGCGCAGGCGCTCGTAGCGTTCGGGGTCGTGAACGTCGTGCTCGCCGCGTTCAACCTCATTCCGGTACCTCCGCTCGACGGCTCGGCGGTCGTCGAGCGTCTGCTGCCAGACCGGTGGCTACCGGCATGGGCTCAACTGCGGCAGTACTCGATGGGACTGTTGCTTGTGCTCGTCTTCGTCCTACCCGGGGTGCTGGGGAGGATCTTC
>JBHELG010000108.1:0-85565 GCA_046263195.1 Nitriliruptorales bacterium
CATCGAGGGTGACGAGCTGTGCACGGTCATGAGCACCCGTGACATCAAGCCCTTCTGCGGTCAGGGCCGCCTCGAACTTGTCGCGGTGCTCGCGGGTCGCGATCACGACAGCGGCCTCGCCTGCTCTCAGCGGGGGTGTGAGGAACTGGACGACGGAGTCGACGAGGAACTCGTCGCGCTCGTAGAACTCGACCAGATGGTCGTGCGGACTCGTCGCCGCCGAAAGACGAGCGCGCACAGGGTCTGGCTGTGAGCTGTGCAGGCGTGCCAACGCTGCGAGAGCGTCCTTGACGCCCGCCATGTAGATGTCAGGGTTGTCGAACAGGGAGGCCTGCTCGCACATCCTTGCGCGTAGCCGGCGGACGTCCTCGTCAGTAAGGTCCATTAGGTCGGCTTTCGTTATTCCCACCTTGACCGTTCGGCATGCCGAACGCAAGCGTGTTTCGATCCGCCCCTCGACCCTGAGGGGAAGGCTGGAGAACCAGACCTCGGCGATGGCCGCTCCCGCGCCGGCCACCGCCATACGGGGTACCCACAGCTCAAACCACCGCAGGAGGAGCGCTCGAACTGGACGTGAACCGGTACCTGATCGAGACGATCACCGCGATCGGGGTCCGCTACGACTTCGGCGAGGGCATGAACTGCTCGGCCGGCGGCTGCGGGATGTGGGACTGAAAGAGGGGCGCCTCTACGATCTGATGCACGGCGGCCGCGGGCTACTGCTCGACCAGACCGGCCGGCTGTCGGTGGCGGGCTGGGCAGATCGGGTCGACCACGTTGTCGACGTCAGCGAGGAACTGGACGTGCCCGCCGTGCTGCTGCGGCCGGACGGCCACGTGGCGTGGGTTGGACCTCCCCCTGAAGGCCGGACACCGTGCTATGCGGCCAGCGGTGATGGCACGAGGTTGTGGTGGCGGTCCTCCCAGTCGATTGGGGGCAGGTAGCCCAGGGTGGTGCAGGCGGCGGGCGTTGTAGCGCACGATCCACGTGAAGATCGCAATACGAGCCTCGGCGCGGCGGCGGTAGCGGACGCGGTCAACCAGCTCGACTTTGAGGCTGGCGAAGAAGGCCTCGGCCACGGCATTGTCCAGGCAGGCACCGGTATGGGACGATCGCCACCACTTACGCCGCGCTTTTTCCCGAGTCAGTCCGCAATCTCGTCCTGCTCGCTGCGCCCATCAACTTCGCGCCTCCGTGCCAGAGCCGGGTTCTTGAGCACCTGGGCTCGTCACCAGGGTCAGACGGAGCTGGACGCGCGGCGCCCGGGCAACCTGCCCGAGGACGTCAATGCCGCGCTTGTTCGCGCCGCCACCCGCGCGTTCGCGACTCTCACCGGTACTTCCCACCTGCTCAGAGTCCTGCGTGCGCGCCTCGAGCGAGATGAGGACCTGCGGGCCTGGCTGGCCGCCTGCCAGTGGGTGGACGATGCAGTGCCGTTCCCCGGTCGAGCTTTCCGGCAGTGGATCCGCTCCTTCTACCAGGACAACGCGCTCGCTTCGGGCCGGCTGCGAGTGCGAGGCCGGCCACCACTGTCGCGAGTGACGGCCAACCTGCTCAACGTGGTGGGATCCCGGGACACGGTGACGTCGATGTCGCAGGCGGCTCCCACACCCGAGTTGGTGGCCAGCGAGGACGCGGAGTCCCTGGTCGTGGGGCACGTGGGGCTCGTGGTCGGCCCGACCGCAAAGCAGGATGTGTGGGAACCGATGACGGCGTGGCTCGCCAAGCGCTCCGAGTAGGTTAGGTGGCGGCTGTGAGCAGGGCGCTGAGCCCCTCCCACACCGCCTCGGGTTCGATGGTGCCGAGCGAGTCCATGTGACCACACGCCTCGTATCCCCAGGTCCATAGCTCGTCCATGCCGGCCTCCCGACCTGCCCGAACCGCAGCGCCGACGTCGTCGAGGTCGTCGGGTCCGAGGCCGAAACCCTGGATCCAGAGCTGAGTGTTCAGCTCGTGGGTCTCGGCGAGGCGTCGCATGTGCCGCGCGGCGGCGTCCACGTAGGCTGCCGCCGGCCTCCCCGACCGTGCCCAGTAGGGAGAGGCGGCGAGGGTATCGAGGTGCGGTATGGCGCCGAGCGTGTCCCAGTCCGCAGGCTCCAGTCCGGCGGGATTGAGGCAGAGGGTGCTCCGAGCCCCGCGTTCCGCTGCATCCGCGACGAGCTCGGTGAGAAACGACAGCAATGACATGCGCCGGAAGGCCTCGATCTCGGGAGTGCGGCTGCGTGGCATGGGCTCCCCGAAACGCTCTTCGAAGGCGGCCTCACAAACCTCGCAGATGCAGCCCCAGTTGCCCCTCGCGACCCCGGGAACGCCGGGGCCGGCCCAGTGCGGCTCGTCCCAGAAGAGGCGGTCTGTCCCGGCCTCGATCGCTGCTTGGGTCCAGGTCCGCATGTAGCTGCGGAACTCCGGTCGGTTGAGGCAGGCCGCCCCTACCCGCCGCCCGTCGTCGAGTACCTGGCCGAGCTCTGGACGAGCCGCCGTGAAGCGGCTCTCCGCCTCACCGCCGAATACGAGGCCCACTCCCCACGGGTCCAACTGCACCTCCAGTCCCGCCTCGTGAGAACTGGCCACGATCCGTTCGATCGTGCGGGGGTAGTACGCGAAGTCGTTCTCCGAGAAGGTGTGCAGCACGCCGCTGAAGCCTCGCGCCGCGAGGCCCTCCATGTCCGCTGCGGCGTGACGCAGGATGCGATTGCCGAAATATGCCGCGCCGATGGTCACTTCGAGTCCCACCCTCCCGTCGCCTGCGGTGACGTCCCGGAGTCGTGACCGCCTGGGCGCGTCCGCGGGTGGAAGCTGAGCCCAGCGTCGGTGATCTCCGTGAGGAGCGAGCCCCAACGCTCCCGCTCACGGGCAGGGTCGACGAGCCATCGCAGCCCCTCGACCCAGGTCCTCAGAGTCGTGCGGAAGGCGCCGTCGCGTTCAATGCGCGACAGCAGGTGGCGGAGGGCACGTGGGTCGCCGACAGGGAAGTAGCCGGGGTAATCCTCACCGAGCAGGCCGATGGAACCGGAGATACGCGTGGAGACGACCGGCACCGACGCTGCCAGGGCCTCCGAGACGACGTTTGCGCCGCCCTCAAGGCGTGAAGTCAGGACGAGCAGACGACTCCGGGCCAGGATCCGTAGTGCCTCGCCCCGCGGAAGCTCCCCCACCCACGCGTAGCGGGGGTTGCGCTCGCTTTCCGCTCGAGCCCGGTCGGCCATTCCCGGCTCGATCTCCCCACCCGCATGCACCACCTGGATCCTCGACTCTTCCGGGAGGTCACGTACGGCCTGGGCGGCGATGAAGGGGTCCTTGACGGAGCGAAGATGCGCGAGCAGAACCACCTCGAAGACGTCGTCGCGAGGCTGAGCCGGTGGGATCGGCTTGACGGACTGTTCGATGACCCTGACTCGCGATCGCAGCGCCGGTGGTACCTGCTCCAGCCCCAAGCGTTGCAGCACGACGATTCGGGAAGCGAGCTCGACCGAGCGGCGGGCGGAGGGGGAGTTGTCGAGGTCGCCGTAGAGATCGGTTCCCGTCAGGGCCACCACCAGAGGGGCGTCGGGCTGCATGCTGCGAAAACGGGCGATGGAAGGAGCGCTGCGCCGGGCATGCAGAGCCACGAGCACGTCACACGACCGCCCCTCGTACGCCTCGACCACAACCGCGTCGTGACCGAGCTCACACAACAGCTCTCGCCAGCGCAGGGCGGTTACACGGTTTCCGCTGTTGGTTCCCAGCGGGGCCGGCGTGACGATGCAGACCTTCACCTCGGCGCGCAGGTACGGAGTCCGGCAAAGACGTCTCGGCGGTCCGGTGTGAAGTAGTTGCGGTAGGTCGTGCGGACGTAGCGCGCGCGCGTCGCCCAGGCCCCGCCCCGCAACACCTTGCGGGTCCCGAACCACGGCTCCGAGTTGTCCCGATAGGCGTCCGGTTCGAAGTTCGGGTACGGCAGGAACGTGCTGGCCGTCCACTCCCACACGTTGCCGATCATCTGCCGGCAGCCGAAGGGGCTGTCGCCCGCCGGGAATGCCCCGACGTCGACGGTGCCCATGGATCGCCAATCGACGTTCGCCTGCTCGGGTCCGGGCTGGTCGTCGCCCCAGGGGTAACGTCGCTTGCGGGGAACACCTCCGCTCGTGTCCACGCCCCCCGTCGCGGCCAGTTCCCACTCCGCCTCGGTCGGCAGTCGCCTCCCCGCCCAGCGGCAGTACGCCTCGGCCTCATACCAGCAGACGTGGATGACCGGCCTGTTCGCCTCGAGGTCGACCCAGCTGTCGAAGTGGCGTCTCCGCCAGCCTCCTGGGTACCGGCGCCAGTAGACGGGGTGTTCGGCTTGCACGGCTCGGCGCCAGCGCCACCCCTCCGGGCTCCACAACTCCGCCCGCTCGTAGCCTCCGTCCGCCACGAAAGCAGCGAACTCCTCCTGGGTCACCGCGGCCCGAGCGATCGCGAAAGGGGCGACATCGACCGGGTGGCCCCACTTCTCGTTGTCGTAGACGAACGGCTCAGCCCCAGTCGCGCCGAGCAGAAAGGAGCCGCCTGGCACGTCGACATCGCCTTCCAGTTTCCCGGCGACGAGCGCCTCCCCCGGGCCTGTTCCGCTCAGACCGTCGAGGTTGGGCGGTGCATAGCCCAGCGTCTGGCGCGTGTAGGTGATGGCCTCCGTGTGGGTGTCCTCGTGGAAGACCGTATACAGGGCGAAGTGTCGCACGACAGGGGAGGCATCGGACCGCGACAGTCGCGCCAAGACGCGGTCACGGACCTCGATCATGTAGTCGAGGGTCCTCTCGCGGGGGGGAAGGTCGAGGAACCAGCGCGTGTCGTGGGGAATCGCCGCCGAGTCCCACAGCGCATCGCAGTGGGGGATGAGGGGGGGCTCGCTCAGTGCGGAGCGCAGCAGGAAGCGCTCCTGGAACCAGGCGAGGTGCCCGATCTCCCACAACAGCGGGTTCACCGTGGCCAGCATCGGGCCGATGAGCTGTTCGTCGTCGAGGTCCGCCACGAGCTGCATGACCCGTTGACGGGCGTCGCGCACCCACTCAGCTAGGTCGGGGATCCACTCTGACCACGCCGCTGAGGCGCGCACCTACTTCCTCCTGACCGGTCCTAGCCGTCCGCTCGGGTTTACCCGCGCGTCACCTCTTGGCCACGACAAGGTGTCCGCTGAGTTTGGCATCCCCGCAGCGGACGGCCACCATAGCCCCCCATCGGTCCGGCTGTAGCCGCGCCGAGCCAGCCGGACCGTGGAGCCCAGGTGGAACAGTTCCTGACCGAGACCATCACCGAGACGGTCCTGCGTCACGGTTACGTCGCCGTGTTCGTGCTCATGGTCGCGGAGTCCGCCCTCATTCCGGTGCCGAGCGAGGTCACGATGCTCTTCGGCGGGGCGCTCGCGAATGTCGCTCTCGTCGAGCATCTGGGTGCGACGAGCGGACCGCTGAACTTCTGGATGGTTGGCCTGCTGGGCGCGATCGGCAACCTCGTCGGATCATGGATTGCGTACGCCATCGGAAGAACGGGGGGGCGGTCACTAGCCGAGCGGCTGGGCCGCTACCTCCTCATCCGCCACCACCATCTCGACCGCGCCGAGGTCTGGTTCGATCGCCATGGCAACGCCGCTGTCTTCGTCGGACGGCTACTGCCGGTGGTCCGCACCTTCATCAGCCTTCCTGCCGGCATCGCCGCCATGGGCTTCGTGCGCTTCTCCGTCTACACCTTCGTTGGCTGCGTCCCCTGGTCCTTGGGCCTGGCCGCGATCGGCTACGGGTTGGGCGCGAACTGGGAGAGGGTTGTGCCATGGTTCCGGCCGGTGAGCCTCGTGATCGCGGCGGCTGTGATCCTCGTCGCCATATGGTGGTTATACAACGCCGTCCTGGAGCGTTAAGGGACAGCAGGCTTCCACCAGCGGCTGGCTCGACGTCGATCGCGCTTCCCTGATCCCTAGACTCCCTCACTTGGGCGCTCCACCCGGCCCCTTCGGGGGCCTTCCCGGCGGCCCTACGGAGGTGTTGTGAACCCCACGACCCGGCGACTCACGGAGTACAGCCACGGCGCCGGCTGAGCGTGCAAGCTCGCCCCACGCGAGCTGGCGCAGGTCCTGCGCCACCTGACCTCGGCCAGCCATCCAAACCTGCTGGTCGGCACCGAGACCGGCGATGACGCGGCAGTCTGGCGGCTCGACGACGAGCGCGCGCTCGTCGTCACTGCGGACTTCATCACGCCGCTCGTCGACGATGCCAGGACCTGGGGACGGATCGCGGCCATCAACTCAGCCTCCGACGTCTATGCCATGGGAGGACGTCCCATCCTCGCCCTCAACCTCGTGGGATGGAACACGGCGGAGCTGCCCACTGACCTCCTCGACGAGGTGCTCGCCGGAGCTGACGAGGCCGCCGTCGAGGGTGGGTGGGTGACGGTCGGCGGTCACACCGTCGACGACCCCGAGCCGAAGTTCGGCCTGGCGGTGGTCGGAGAGGTGCGCCCCGACCGCCTGCTGAAGAACTCGGGGCTGCGGGACGGGGATGTGCTCGTGCTCACGAAGCCGCTGGGCGTGGGAATCATCGCCACCGCGTTGAAGCGCGACGCCGCAGCGGTGGAGGTGGTCGAATCGGCGGTCGCCTCCATGCTGCGATCAAACGCCGCAGCGTCACAGGCTGCGCTCGCAGCGGGAGCGACCGGCGCGACTGACGTCACCGGGTTCGGGCTGCTCGGGCACCTCGGCAAGATGGCCGAGGTATCGGGGGTCGACGCGACCATCCACACCGCCGCCGTGCCGATGCTGGCGGGAGTCCGCGAACTCGCCGCGGCTGGCTATATCCCCGGCGGGACCCGCCGTAACCTCGAGTGGGTACGCGACCGCCTGGTCGTTGACGCGGTCGACGAGGTGACCCTTGTGCTCCTGGCGGACGCGCAGACGTCGGGCGGGTTGGTGTTCGGTGTGTCAGCTTCCGAGGCGGATAGGACGCTGGCCGTTCTGCGCGACGGGGGGGATGCGGCCGTGGTGATCGGTGAAGCTCGTGGCGGAGCCGGCCGACTCATCCTGCGTTGACGTGCCGCGGGGGTGTCACGCGATCGGCGCTGGATCGTTGGAGTAGCGGACAGTCATCAGCCCATCCCGCGTGAACGGAGACCAGTCGTGGCGGATGTCAAGGTCATCTACATCCTTGGCTACGCGCGCGGCGGCAGCACGATCCTCGGCAACATCCTGGGCGAGCAGGATGGCTTCTTCCACGCCGGGGAGCTCTGCTACCTCTGGAGCCGCGGCAACCGGGGCGAGCGATCCCGCCGCTGCGGCTGCGGGCTGCGGGTACCCGACTGTCCCGTATGGAGCCCGGTGCTGTCCTCTCTCCTGTCGGGTCCTAACGACGCACTCGCTGCCGCGGACGGGGAGGAGCGGGTCCGCTCCCGCTCAGGATGGCCGCTGGTTTGGGCTCCTTCCCGGCGTACCGAGGCGCGCTTCGCCCCCTTTCTCGACCTGACCGAGCGTCTCTACCGCCGGGTCTTGGACGTCACTGGCGCCCGCGTCATCGTCGACTCGTCGAAGAACCCGCGATACGGGGCGCTGCTCGCCATGATCCCCGCTTTCGATGTTCGCTTCGTTCACTTGGTCCGCGACCCGCGGGCGATGGTCTACTCGCGGCAGCGCAGGCGGATGGACCGTGAAGGAGCGGGGGCCCGTATCCACAAGGGCACTCTCGCGAAGGACGCGTTGGAGTGGGCGGGGAAGAACCTCGAGGCCGAGGTGGTGCGGCGGCGAAGTTCGACCCCGACGCCGCTCGTTCGGTACGAGGATTTCAGCCGTCAGCCTGCGACCGTGGTCGAACAGGTTCTTGACGCGGTCGACGAGCCGCAGGCGCCCGTCGCCTTCCTGACCTCGGACGCTGTGCAGTTGGGCACGAACCACACCTGCGGCGGCAACAATCGTGTGCGCGCACACAGTGGCCCCGTACACATACGGCAAGATACGGCTTGGCTCGAGGTCATCCCCCCCGCCCACCGCCAGACCGTGGCTTGGCTGACCCTCCCCGTGCTGCGCCGCTACGGCTACCCTCTGCGGGTTTCCTGACGCCTAGGCGCTACCCTGAGTCGCCAAAAGGGGACCGCCAGCCTGTGCGCGCCATGCGCACGGAGCAGTGGTCATGTGCCGCGGATGAAGGCTCCAACCCCGGCTGGATCGTCCGGACGTTTGCGTCCTCCATCACCTGTCGCTACAAGAGACGGGTGATGGACACATCGGTCGGCCGCTCCTGCCCTCACCCCGTCGCCGGGTACGCCCGGCGACTGCGTGTGTCCGTCTCACACCCCGTTCTGAGCCTCCTCCTGCTCATCCTCCTTTGATGCCGCGGCGCCGTCCCGCCCCATACGACGGCGACTGCGGAGGAATCTTCACCGGGGATGGGGAAGCTGGCATGTACAGGAGGAGGAAAGCGAATGGGAACCGTCAACGTTGGCGAGCATCCGGACCTTGATGCGATCAGGGGCGCTGTCGGTCACGACGTCACCATCTTCGACACGACCCTGCGGGACGGCGAACAGGCTCCGGGGATTTCCCTCGACGCCCGCGAGAAGGTCGAGATTGCAACGCAGCTCGCACGCTTGAACGTCGACGTGGTAGAGGCGGGATTTCCCGCCGCAAGCAACGGGGACTTCGCGGCGGTGAAAGCGGTTGCCGAAGAAGTGGGCGCCAGCGACGAGGAGGGCACGCCACCCGTCATTGCTGCGCTCGCCCGCTGCGTGGACTCCGACATCGAGCGTGCCGCGAAGGCCATCGCCCCCGCTCGACGCAACCGCCTCCACGTCTTCATCTCCTCGTCGGAGATCCACCGCATTCATATGCTGCATGCCTCGGAGCAGGACGTCCTCGAGCGAGCGGTGCGAGCCGTCCAGCTCGCGAGGAGCTTCAGCGAAGACGTCGAGTTCAGTCCCCAGGACGCTACGAGAACCGACTTCGCCTTCCTCGTGGATCTCGTGGCTGCGGCGGTCGAGGCCGGCGCCACGACCATCAATATTCCCGACACGGTCGGGTACGCGCTTCCGCACGACTTCGGTCGCACAATCGCGGAGTTGCACTATCGGGTTCCCGCCATCCGTGAGCGCGGGGTGGTGGTCTCGGTCCACTGCCACAACGACCTCGGCCTCGCCGTCGCGAACTCGCTCGAAGCTGTCCGCAACGGTGCGCGGCAGGTCGAAGTCGCGGTGAACGGGATCGGGGAGCGGGCCGGCAACTGCTCCCTCGAAGAGGTCGTCATGGCGATCAGGACACGGGCCGACCTGCTCGACGTCGGTACCGGGGTCAACACGACCGAGATAACTCGCACCTCCCGACTCGTCAGCACCCTGACCGGCTACTCGGTGCAGCGCAACAAGGCGGTGGTTGGAGCGAACGCCTTCGCACACGAGTCAGGCATTCACCAGCACGGAGTGCTGCAGGAACGTCAGACGTACGAGATCATGCGGACGGAGGATGTCGGTGCCGAAGGCTCGCAGATCGTGCTCGGAAAGCACAGTGGTCGGCATGCCTTCCGCAAGGCGGTCAGCGAGCTCGGCTTCGAGCTGAACGAGGACGAACTGTCCCGGGCCTTCCTGCGGTTCAAGGATCTGACCGACCGCAAGAAGGAGGTCGATGAGCGCGACTTGGAAGCCATCGTCTCCGCCGAGACCCACGTCACGAGTGAGGACAGCTACGAGCTCCTCTCGCTGACGGTAGCCGGCGGGACGACCGCGGCCCCATGCGCCACGGTCGAAGTTCGCGGTGCGGACGGAGTGATACGCACGGCCACCGCGACGGGCGATGGCATGGTGGACGCAGCCTGCGGGGCGATCCGGGCCGCGCTCGGAAGAAACGGCATCCGCCTGGTCTCCTTCGAGGTCGCAGCTGTGACAGAGGGGGTCGACGCCCTCGGTGACGTGACCGTGCAGGTCGAGGTGGAGGACGGCTCGCGTTTCACCGGGCGCGGCGTTTCCACCGACATCGTCGAGGCGAGCGCCCGAGCCTATATCGATGCCTTCAACCGGTCCCTGAGGCTGAAGCCCAGGGCGGGGGAGTTCCGGCCGTGACGGCCCAACGACGACACGGGGGTGTCTCCAGAGAGCCAAAGACGCTGGTCGAGAAGATCTGGGATCGCCATGTCGTCTCTACGGAGCGGGACGGTCCTGATCTCCTCTACGTCGACCTTCACCTCGTGCACGAGGTGACGAGCCCACAGGCGTTCGACGCGTTGCGGCAAGCGGGGCGGCGGGTTCGTCGCCCCGACCTCACGCTGGCGACCGTCGACCACAACGTACCCACCGACCCTGAATCCGTGCGGGGCCTGCGACCGCTCGCGGACGAGCTGTCGCGAGCTCAAATGGACGCGCTCGGGCGCAACTGCGCCGAGTTCGGGATCCGACTCTTCCCAATGGGATCACCCAACCAGGGTATCGTGCACGTAATCGGCCCTGAGCTCGGCCTGACCCAGCCGGGACTCGTCATCGTCTGCGGCGATTCGCATACAGCCACCCACGGCGCCTTCGGTGCCCTCGCCTTCGGGATCGGCACGAGCGAGGTCGAACACGTCCTTGCCACCCAGACGCTGCCGCAGCGCCGGCCGAAGGCGATGGCGATCGAGGTGGACGGCGAACGTCCCTTCGGGGTGACGGCAAAGGACGTCATCCTGGCGATCATTCGTCGCGTCGGCGTGGATGGCGGCATCGGCCACGTCATCGAGTACCGCGGCGAGGTCATCCGCGGCCTCTCCATGGAGGAACGGATGACGGTGTGCAACATGTCCATCGAGGCCGGAGCAAGGGCGGGTCTCATCGCCCCCGACGAGACGACCTTCACCTATCTGAAAGACCGGCCCTACGCCCCCAAGGGGGTGGCCTGGGAAGAGGCGGTCGAGGCCTGGCGGGCCTTGCCGAGCGACGCGGATGCGACCTACGACCGCTTCGTCCGCCTCGACGCGGCCGACCTGGAGCCCTATGTGACCTGGGGTACTACGCCGGCCCAGTCCGTGCCGGTGACCGGCCAGGTGCCACAGCCAGAGGACGCCGCGGACGAGGCCACCGCCGAGCAGTGGCGGCGTGCCCTTGCGTACATGGGCCTAGACGGGGGTGAGCAGGTCGCCGACCTGCGCGTCGACCGGGTGTTCATCGGATCGTGCACGAACGCCCGACTTTCGGATTTGCGGGCGGCCGCTCGGGTCGCGGTGGGCAAGACAGTCGCCCCGGGGGTACGGGCGATGGTCGTGCCGGGCTCGGGCCTCGTAAAGGCTGCCGCCGAAGCCGAGGGACTCGACGTCATTTTCCGAACGGCGGGCTTCGAGTGGCGCGAGCCCGGCTGCTCGATGTGCCTGGGGATGAACCCCGACGTCCTCGGGCCTGGCGAACGCTGCGCGTCGACGTCGAACCGCAACTTCGAGGGGCGCCAGGGCGCCGGCGGCCGCACGCACCTCGTCAGCCCCGTCATGGCAGCTGCCGCAGCGATCCACGGCCGCTTCGTCGACGTTCGGGACGTCGCGGACGAGGAGGTCCTCACATGAAGGCTGTCCGGGAGGTCACCGGCAGGATCTGCCCGCTCGACCGAGCCGACGTCGACACCGACCAGATCATCCCGAAGCAGTTCCTCAAGCGCGTCGAGCGCAGCGGCTTCGGACCCTTCTCGTTCTACAACTGGCGCTATCACGAGGACGGCACCCCCGTCGAGGATTTCCCCATGAACCGGCCCGAGCACGCCGACGCGACCATCCTGCTCACCGGACCGAACTTCGGTTGTGGTTCGTCCCGTGAGCACGCAGTGTGGGCTCTCGAGGACGCTGGTTTCGAAGCGATCATCGCGCCGAGCTTCGCCGACATCTTCCACACGAACTGCGCGAAGGTGGGAGTGCTCACGGTGCAGCTAGCGTCGCACGAAGTGAGGCGCCTCTTCGACCTCGTCGCGACCGACCCCGCGGTCGAGGCCACCGTCGACCTTCCCGCTCAGGAGGTGCGCACGCCGGGTTTTGACTCGCGGTTCGACATCGACCCCCATACCAGGCACCGGCTGCTTCACGGTCTGGACGACGTGGGGCTCACCCTTCACGACGCCGACGGGATCTCCGCTTACGAGGCGCGTCGGCCGGCCTGGCTACCACGGGTCGTGCATGAGTGATGCGCCACTCGCTAGCGCCCAGCATTCGGGACCCGGCGGGGATTCAACTCTCGTCCAGCGCTACCGCCCTCACTGGTGGGAGACCCTCGGCCATACGCTGCCAGGTCTGACCAGCGTCTTGGGAGATGTAGAGCTCGCCGGCGGGTGTGGCAAACGCGGCGCTATCTCCGGCTGCGTCGAGCCAGCCCGTGTCGATGTTGCCCTCGAACCACTCCGGCAGGCCTCGGCGACAGCGCTCGAACGGCTCGTCATCCCCGAGCAGTCGACGATAGAGAGCCCCCTGGCGGGTTCGCGGCCCGGTCGAGGCGGACAGCAGGACGGTCGAGCTGGCGACCGCCACCGCGCGGCAGTAGCGGCCGTGAAGCCCCCCGGCCGACAGTCGCCACGAGTCCCCGCGTGCCTCGCTGAGCGCGAAGCCGCCCGCACCGGTGGCGGCGACGACCCGCCCGCTGCGGGCCTCCGCCTGCACCTCGTGGACGTCGAGGTCGATGTCGATCGTCGGCTCCCAGCTTCCACCTCCGTCATGGGAGCGGAGAATCCCGCCCACGTGGACGTTGACGTACAGCGTGCCGTCGGGGTGGGCGCTGAGGGAGCGGACCGCTGGGGGGCCGCCCCACGGCGTGTACCAGGCGTCGCGGCCCGGCGCTTCGTCGAAAGCTGCAACCGGCTCGAGACGCCCGTCCACGAGGCGAATCAGGCGCGCGCCAGCCGTCCCCGCGAACAGGCCGTCGGAAGCGACCAGAAGACAGGTCAGACGAGCGTCGCCGCGGGCTGACTCGCTCCACTCCGCTCCCGGCGTTCCGTGCAGAAGCACGCGCTCGTCGGCGACCGCCCACCACCCTTCGCTGTCGCGTGCCAATGCTGCGACGTCATGCCCGGTGAGGTCGGCTTGCGAGTTTCCAGGCAGTGAGTACAAGCCATCAGCAGTCGCGACGAGGATCCGAGTCATCGTTTCCCACCCGCCTCCGTCGAATCGGCTTCTTCGTCTCAACCGTAGCGCTGGAGCGGTTCGGCGACCGGAGAGCGGCTAGCGTGCGGGCGTGCCCGAACTCGATCACCCGCCAGACTTCGACTGGATCGTGGCGCAGGTCAGCCACCACACGCCCATCCTCATCGCGGAGGCCCACGAGCAGGGTCGGGTAGCCGCCACCGCGCTCATCCTTCACGACGATCCCCTCGGCGGCCCGCGTGTGCTGGTGATCGAGCGCACCGTGCGCGAGAGTGACCACTGGTCGGGTCACATGGCGCTGCCCGGCGGACGTCCCGATCCCAGGGATCCAGATCTCGCCGCCACAGCTGTCCGCGAGACCCGGGAGGAAGTCGGAATCGAGCTGTGCCCCCCGATCGGCCGTCTCGATGACATCGGCAGCTTGACCCTCGGAATCGTCGTGTCGCCGTTCGTGTTCGTCGTGGACGAGGAGCCCGAGCTCGAACTGCATGTCGAGGAGGTGCAGAGCGCGGTCTGGATACCCCTCTCGTACCTGTCGTCGCCGGCCTCGCTGACCACGACGTGGTACGAGGAAAGGGGACCATTTCCTGCCATACGCTGGGGCCGGTCCCCCATCTGGGGCCTCACGTACCGCACCCTCATGCGCTTCCTCGAACTGATCGGCTACCAGACGGCATCCCCGGGCTGAGTGACGCTCCGCGACCAGCACCACCGACCTATCGGCTCCCACCCGTGCCCTCACGGCGGCTCCATGGTCACGGCGTGCTCGACGAGGTCCGCGGGCGGTGGTAAACGGACCCCAGGGGCATCGTGACATCCGGTGGCTCGACCACGAAGCGAAAGGCGGTCTTCATGGCATCTCGGGTTGAGCTCTCGCAGGTCATCGACCCCGGCTGGGCCACCCAGCTCGAGCCGTGTCGGGAGCGCCTCACCGCGCTCGGACACTTTCTTCGCGCCGAGCAGGCGGCGGGGCGACGCTTCCTGCCGGCCGGAAACCGGATTCTCGCTGCCTTCCAGCAGCCCTTCGAGGCCGTGAGGGTCCTCATCGTCGGCCAGGACCCCTATCCAACGCCGGGCCATCCCATAGGACTCTGTTTCAGCGTCGCCCCCGACGTGTGGCCGCTGCCGAAGAGCCTGCAGAACATCTTCCGCGAGTACTGCGACGACCTCGGCTACCCCTCTCCTCCAAGTGGAGATCTGACCGGCTGGACCCAGCAAGGGGTCATGCTCTTGAACCGCGTTCTCACCGTCCAGAGCGGAGTGCCCGGATCCCATCGCGCCAAAGGTTGGGAAGAGGTCACCGAGCACGCCATCCGCGCGCTGGTCGCCCGTGACCGCCCGCTCGTGGCCATCCTTTGGGGGCGGGACGCACGCAACCTGAAACCGCTACTCGGTTCGACCCCCGTGGTCGAAAGCGCCCACCCGAGCCCGCTCTCCGCGAGCTCCGGATTCTTCGGCTCACGACCCTTCAGCCGCACGAACGCCCTGCTCGAACGTCTCGGCGCCCCGCCCGTCGAGTGGAGATTGGACGGTGTGAGGCTGGGTCACCCGCTCGAGCCCGAGTGGGCGTCTAGATGAGTACCCCGGCCGGGCTCCACGGCGTCGAGCCCGCGCGGGTCTCGACCCGAGGTGCCTTTGAGGACGACCTCGAAGCGCGCCCCGCCCCTCGGGGATTCCATAGCTCGGACCGTGCCGCCGTGGCCGGACACGACACTCTGCACGATGGCCAGGCCGATGCCGATCCCACCGCTGGTGCGGGTACGACCCTGCTCGAGGCGGGTGAAGCGTTCGAAGACCCGTTCCCGGTCTTCAGGGGGTATGCCGGGCCCGTCGTCGTCGACGTGGAGCAGGACGTTGCCGTCGCTGGTGAAGGTGCTCACGTCGACCCGGCTCCGAGCGTGGCGAAGCGCGTTGTCGAGGAGGTTGCGCACGACCCGTCTCAGCTGGTCTGAGTCGCCCCACACCGCCGCAGGCTCGAGGTGAAGCTGCACCGTCAGGGCCGTTGCGGGTGGCTCGACGCGTGCAGCCTCCTCGCGCAGCATCTCGTCGAGCTCAACCCGTCCCGGGCGGGCGCCCCGCTCCTCCAGTCGGGCCAGTTGGAGCAGATCGTCGACGAGCGCTTCGAGTCGCAAGTTCTCTTGGAGTACCCGGCGGACGAGCTCCTCCCAATCGCTCCCGTCCGGATGCGTTAGCGCCACCTCGAGGGCCGTGCGGATAGCGGCCACGGGGCTACGGAGCTCGTGAGATGCGTCCGATACGAACTCGCGCTGCCGTCGGACGGCCTGTTCGAGGCGGTTGAGCATGTCGTTGAGGGTTGTCGCGAGGCGCTCCACCTCATCCCCGGTGTCGGGCACCGGCAGGCGCTCGTCCAGCGTGGCATGCGTGATTTCCTCGACGCGGCTTCGCATGCTCTCGATGGGCCGCAATGAGCGCCTCACCACCATCCAGGTGATGAAGCCGGCTATGACCGCGAGCAGCGGTGTGCCCACGCGCAGCGCGCGGACCACCGAATCGACGCTCTGGGCGACCTCCGCCAGCGGACTCACCGCGACCACGGTGCGCCGACCGACCGGGGAATCGACGGTGCGGCTGGCGATGACGAGCTCGCCCGTGTGAACCTCGCGCACGAGGTCGCCCCTGGCGGGGAGCTCGAAGGGGAGGATTTCCGGTTCGAGTCCGGGTCCCGGCATGACGACACGCGGCCCCACCTCCGAGGGGATCGTCGCGACCACCTGCCCGGACTCGTCGAGGATGCGTACGAGTACCCCACTCGTGACCACGTTCGCCAGGAGCCGAGCGGACAAGGGCTGACCCTGCTCCACGGCTTCGGCTACCTGTCCCACCTGCCTGACCGCCTGTTCCCGGACGCGACCGATCAGCGTCCGCTCGAGCGAGATCACGAGTGCGAAGGAGGCGATGAGCAGAGCCACGCTGAGTACCGCCGTCGCGGCCAGCGTGATCCGCAACCGCAGCGACCACACCCAGCTAGGCATCCGGGTCCACCAGTCGGTAGCCGACGCCGCGCACGGTCTCAATACGGTCCGGCCCGAGCTTTCTGCGCAGGTAGCCGATGTATACCTCGACCGCGTTCGTGTCGCCCTCGTAGTCACCGCCCCAGACCCGGTCGAGGAGGTCGGCCTTGCGGACCGTCTGACCCGAGTAGCGCATGAGCGCATCGAGCAGGTCAGCCTCGCGGGCGGTCAACCGTTTTTCGCTTTCGTCGACGTAGCAGCGTCTGGTGGCGGGGTCGTAGCGCAGTGCCCCGCAGGTCAGCACGTCCGGGCGCGGCACCGAACCCCGCCGGATGAGGGCCCGCAGCCGCGCCACGAGCACGAGGAACGAGAACGGCTTGCGCAGGAAGTCGTCCGCGCCGTACTCGAGGGCGTCCACCTCGTCGTACTCGCCGTCTTTCGCGGTGAGCATGAGAATCGGAGTCCACACCTCGGCGTCACGCAGTTGGCGGGCGACCTTGTAGCCGTTCAAGCCCGGCAACAGGATGTCCAGCACGATCGCGGCATACGGCCACTCACGGGCTCGCCACAGCCCCTCGAGGCCGTCGTGGACGACGTCGACCTCGAAATCCTCCGCCTGCAGCCCCCGCTTCAGGGAGGCGGCCAGCAATTCCTCGTCTTCGACCACCAAGATGCGCACGCCATCAGTATGCGCCAACGTGTCGCCGTGCACCTGAGAGGACGCTGAGTCGCTCACAGCCTGCTCTCAGCCGTCTCCTGACACCGTGCCGCCAGCTCCTCATCGGAGCACCACGACGACAGGAGTTGAGATGCGACCTTGGCTCGACACGAGGTTTGCAACGGTAATGCTCGCCCTCGTGCTGCTCGCCGCGGGGTGTGGCCGCGGCGCCGCCGACGCGGAGGGGACGGACGGGTCGGCCGCGACCGCGACAAGCGCGGACAGCAACCCGACCGGCCCCGAGGACGCCATGCTCGCCTTCGCGCAGTGCATGCGCGAGCACGGCGTCGACATGCCTGACCCGAAGTTCGAGGAGGGCGGTGGAGGCGCGATGGCCGTGCAGATCGACCCCGAGGACGAGGACTTCCTGCAGGCCGAGAAGGCGTGCGAGCACCTCATGGCCGACTCGGTGGCCGAGGCGAGAGACATCGACCCCGAGCGGATGGCGGAGATGGAGCGGCGCATGCTCGCGTTTGCGGAGTGCATGCGCGGCCACGGCATCGACTTCCCGGACCCCCAGCTGGACCGAAGTGGCGGTGGAGGCTTCCTGTTCGGAGGACCAGAGCACGAACTGCCCTTCGACCCCAAGGACCGCGAGTTCCAGGAGGCCGAGCGGGCGTGCCAGCACGAGCTCCCCAACTTCCCCGGCCACGGCGTGGGCGGCCCCGCGGAGGGTCGACAGTGAACCGCACCATGACAGAGTCACCCGACGCGACCGGCGCGTCCTCAGCGCGACCGAGAAGACGATGCTGGTGGTGGCCTGTCGTGATGGCCGCCCTCGTCGTGACCGTTGCTGCGGCCATGCTCGCCGTGACCGCAACCCGTGAGGAGCCCGAGGAGGCGGCGCCTCCGCCCCCGGCGACGGTGCGCGTGGTCCGACGCGACATCGAACGCAGAGATTCCTTCGAAGGTCGGCTCGGCTACGGCGACGCCCGCGAGCTCCCGATCGTTCGCACCGGCACCATAACCCGGCTGCCCGAGGTCGGGGCCGTGCTCGACCAGGGCGACGCACTGGTGTGGGTCGACGCCGTCCCGGTGATCCTGCTCGACGGGCAGCTGCCTGCGTGGCGCGACCTGCACCGCGACATGACGAACGGGGCCGACGTCCGCCAACTCGAGACGGCACTCGTCGCGCTCGGCTACGCGAAGGACGCCGGGGCGACCGGCAACCGCAACGATCTCGTCGTCGACGAGGACTTCACGGCTGCCACCGAGAGTGCCGTCAAGGCGATGCAGCGGGCTCTCGGCCTGGCCGAGGACGGCCGGCTCGACCTCGGGGAGATCGCGTTCACCACCGCTCCGGTGCGAGTTCAGAAGAGGCTCATGGCGGTCGGGGATCTCCTCTCCGGCCCCCAGCCCGTGCTGTCGCTGACCGCCCCCGAGCGAGTCGTCACCGCTGAGCTCGAAGCGTCAGACCGTGACCTGTTGATTGATGGGATGCCGGTCGGTGTGGAACTCCCCGACGGCCGGACCGTGACCGGCAGAGTCCGAAGCGTCGGCACCGACGTCAAGACGGGAAGTGACGGCCAGGGATCAGATGAGGGAGACGACCCGGGACAGGGGTCGGGTCAGCAGGTCATCGAGGTGGTCATCGGACTCGAGGACGCCGCCTCCGTCGCCGGCATCGACCAGGCGCCGGTCGACGTCAACTTGACCACCGACGTCGCAACCGACGTGCTCGCCCTCCCCGTGACGGCACTCGTGGTCACGCCCCACGGCTACGCAGTCGATCGCGTCACCGCTCAAGGGGCGACTGAGCGCGTCGCCGTCGAGGTCGGTGCCTTCGGCGACAGCTGGGTTGAGGTCAGGGGCGACCTCGCCGAGGGGTGACGAGGTGGGGGTGCCGTCGTGAGCTCGGAGCCGATAGCGCTAGGAGCGGGCAGACGAAGCAGGCGGTTTGGGCGGGCCAGGTTGGCCACGATCCCGAAGAGATCGGACGAGCGCGGTAGGTGGCCCGTCGTCCGCCTCGTTGACGTCGTCAAGGAATATCCGGGCAGCCCGCCGGTGCGCGCGGTCGACGGCGCCACCATGACGCTCCAGCCCGGAGAGCTCGTCGCCGTCGTCGGGCCCTCCGGCTCCGGGAAGTCGACGCTGCTCAACCTCGTCGGCGCCCTCGACCGCCCAACGGCCGGACGCGCCGAGATCGAGGGGCAGGACATCGCGACGCTCTCCGATCGCAGACTGTCGGCGTTGCGCGGCCGGTCCATCGGGTTCGTCTTCCAGCAGTTCATGCTGCTGGACGCACAGACTGCCCTGGACAACGTGGCCGGCGGACTGCTCTACCGTGGCGTCGCCGCGGCAGCGCGGCGAGAGCGAGCGATCGCGGCGCTCGAGCGGGTGGGACTCGCCCACCGGATGCACTACCGCCCCTCTCGTCTGTCGGGAGGGGAGCAGCAGCGTGTCGCCATCGCCCGAGCGATCGTCGGTGACCCTTCCATCGTGCTGGCCGACGAGCCGACCGGAAACCTCGACAGCCATACCGGGGCTCAGATCCTGGCGGTCCTGCGCGACCTGAACGCCGCCGGCAGCACCATCGTTGTGGTGACCCACGACCAGGCGGTGGCGGCTGCCATCCCGCGCCGCATCACGCTGAAGGACGGGCGCATCGTCAGGGACGATCTCGACTCCGACCGTGTAGCGGGCGGGGAGGGGGTATGAGGGCATGGACAGGTTGACCTCGGGACTGCGGAGCGTGGACCTCATCCGTCTCGGTTTTGCCGGCATCCGCCGCCGCCGTGGCCGCAGCGTCCTCACGACGCTGGGCATCGCCATCGGCATCGCCGCGATCGTGGCAGTCGTAGGGATCTCAGCCTCGTCACGAGCTCAGCTCCTGGCGACGCTCGACCGCCTCGGGACGAACTACCTGAGGGTCACTCCTGGTCAGACACTTATCGGAGAGGACGCGACCCTTCCCGAGACCGCCGCTGCGATGATCGGGCGCATCGGGGAGGTGGAGGCCGTGGCGTCCACCGCCAGCGTCGAAGCCACCGTGCGGCGGACAGACCTAGTGCAGCCGAGCCGCACGGGGGGCATAAGCGTGCTCGCGGCCGAGACCGACCTGCTGGCGACGCTGAACGCACAGCTCAAGGCCGGCAGGTTCCTCGACGACGCCATCGACGGCTACCCCGTTGTGGTACTCGGCGCCACCGCTGCCGAGCGGCTCGGTCTCGACGTAAGCCACGTGGCCGACCTCGTTCAGGTATGGCTGGGCGAGCGCTGGTTCACGGTCGTCGGCATACTCGAGCCGGTCCCGCTGGCGCCCGAGCTCGACCGGGCCGCACTCGTGGGCTGGGACAGTGCCTCCAGCTACCTCGACTTCGACCGGCTGCCGACGACTGTCTACGTCCGAACCGACCCCGCCGCCATCGATCGTGTCCGCGCCCTCGTTCCCTCCGCTGGCGACCCCGAGCACCCCGAGGAGGTCACCGTCTCGCGGCCGTCCGACGCGCTTGCCGCCCGAGCCACTGCCGCCAGCGCCTTCACCACTCTCCTGCTCGCGCTCGGCGCCGTGGCCCTGCTGGTCGGGGGGCTCGGAACCGCGAACGTCATGGTGATCGCGGTACTCGAGCGGCGCACCGAGATCGGGTTACGCCGCGCGCTGGGGGCAACCCGACGCCACGTGGGCCTGCAGTTCCTCGTCGAGGCCGTGCTGCAGGCGGCCCTAGGGGGGCTGGCCGGCATCCTCCTCGGCGCGGTCATCACCGCCGTCTACGCGAGTTCTCGCGGCTGGCTCGCCACGATTCCCCTGGCGGGGCTTGCCGTCGGCGTCGGCGCAGCCTTGACGCTCGGTGCCATCGCCGGCCTCTACCCGGCCCTGAAAGCTGCGCGGCTGGCACCGGCCGAGGCGGTGCGACCAGCATGACGACCGACGATCGCGAGGTGGGGAACCCCTGCCAGCCTCTAGGGAGACCAGTGGTTGGGCACGGGGAGGTAGAGGTCCAGTCCGAAGGCGTGCTGGCTAACTCGCACTCCCGGCGCCGCCTGGTGCCGCTTGAACTCGGCCCAGTGGAGCTCCTGGATAACGCGCCGGACGGTGTCGCGGTCGTGGCCTTCGGCCACGATGTCCTCGAAGTCGCGGCTCTCCTCGAGGTAGGCCTGCAGAATGGCGTCGAGCACCTCGTAGGGTGGCAGAGCGTCCGCGTCGCGTTGACCAGGGCTGAGCTCGGCCGAAGGGGGTTTCTCGAAGACGTTGGCGGGTATGACCTGGTCGCGTTCGTTGCGGTGGCGGGCAAGCTCATACACCTGCTGCTTGTAGACGTCGATGAGGGGAGCGAACCCGCCGACCATGTCACCGTAGAGGGTCGCGTAGCCGACCGCCGCCTCGCTCTTGTTGCCGGTGGCCAACACGAGGCGGTTGAACTTGTTCGAGATGGCCATGAGGAGCACTCCGCGGATCCGCGCCTGGATGTTCTCCTCGGTTTCGTCGCGGTCCAAGCCAGCGAAGAGGTCGCTCAGGGTCTCCTCGAATGCCTCATGGGTGGGGTCGATGGGCAGGGTCTCGAGCTCGACCCCGAGATTCTTGGCCAGCTGTTCGGCGTCTCGCAGCGACTCCTCGGACGTGTGGCGCGATGGAAGGCGTACGCCCAAGACGTTGTCGGGTCCGAGCGCTTCGACGGCGACGCACGCGGTGGTGGACGAGTCGATGCCTCCAGACAGGGCCACGACCACATGCTCGAAGCCGTTCTTGCGGCAGTAGTCACGGGTTCCCAGCACCAGCGCGGCCCACAGCTCGCCGACGGGGTCGAGGCGTGGGGCGTCGTGGCGGTCGGGCAGCGGTTTGCGCTCACCTTCGTATCCCGACAGCTCGGGAGCTCCCGGGACCGGGACGGGGTCGATGTCGAGGTCGACGAAGAGCAGATCCCCGCCGAACTGGACGGCGCGTTTCACAACCCTGGCGTCGGGACCGTACACGACCGAGTCGCCGTCGAAGATGAGGCCATCGTGACCTCCGAACGCGTTGAGGTACGCGACCCAGACCTGGTCACGGGCGGCGTGGTGACGCACCCAGCGTTCGCGCTTGTCGCGCTTTCCCCGGTGATACGGGGACGTGTTGAGGACCACGACCAGACGGGCCCCACGGCGGGCGGCCGCAGTGACCGGGCCTTCCTCGGTCCAGAGGTCGTCGCGAATGGTGACTCCCACCGGCACCCCAGCGACGTTCACCACCAGCGGCGAGTACCCGGGGGCGAGCCAGCGCTCCTCCTCGAACGCCCCGTAGCGGGGCAGCCGCCCCTTGTGGTAGACGCCCACGATCTGGCCGTCAGCGAGCACCGCGGCAGAGTTTTGGAGGTCGTCCCGAGTAACTGTCCCCGCGTCCCATTCGCGCCGGACGACGGGAGCGCCGTCTCGAGTCAGGTATCCCACGACGGCCACGGTCCCACTCGGGGCCTGACTGCTGAGACGGTCCACGGCCTGCTGGCTGGTCGCCACCAACTCGGGCCTGAGGAGCAGGTCCTCGAGCGGGTAGCCGGTGATGACCATCTCCGGGAAGACGACGAGGTCGACACCAGCATCCGCCGACTGTTGCCATGCCTCCAGCACCCTCTGGACATTGCCTGGTACGTCCCCGACTACCGGATTGATCTGGGCCAGCGCGATTCGCATTCCTGTCACACTCCCTCGCGGATCACGCGACGTCGTCCTTTTGCCATGCAAGCCGGGGGATCGGGTCGAGGACTCGTCCTATCCTCCACCTCCTCCGGGCCCCCAGGGCTTCAGGTGGTGACCGCACCACGAGGTGGTCATCCCCCTCTTGGAGGGGTCGTATGACGAGGGGTTCGATGAAGATCCGCCTGTTCCTGACCGTTGCAGCTCTCCTGCTGTCGGCCTGTGCGAAGGCTGAGCCCGGCAGCGAACCCACCACGGTCGCGCCCACGGCCCCCTCGCCGGCTGCTGGGGATGCCGCGGGATGGGACGCCATCCCACGCATCGTCGCGGAGGTCGAGCCATCGGTCGTGGCGGTCCTCTCAGAAAACGGGGAGGGCAGCGGCGTCATCTACCGCTCCGACGGGACCATCGTGACCAACTATCACGTGGTAGCCGGAGCCCGCCGTGTTCAGATCCAACTCGCTGACGGCAGCAGTCTGCCCGCCGCCGTCTTGGCGACGGACGAACCGACCGACCTGGCGGTCCTTCGCATCGAGCGCGACAACCTGCCTCCGGCCCGATTCGCCACCTCCCTACCGACGGTCGGAGAGCTCGCCATCGCGATCGGCAACCCGCTCGGTCTCGAGAACACCGTCACCGCGGGCATCATCTCGGGCGTGCAACGTTCGGTCCCCGCGTCCGGACCGATCCCCGCTTCGCTCGTCGACCTCATTCAAACCGACGCACCGATCTCCCCGGGCAACTCCGGCGGCGCTCTCGTCAATGGCCGGGCGGAAGTGGTGGGCATCAGCGTGGCCTACGTTCCGCCCGGCCTGGGAGCGGTGTCCATCGGCTTCGCCATCCCCGCGCCTGCCGTCACCGACGTGGTCGAGCAACTGCTTGCCGGCGGTCAGGTACGCCACGCCTTTCTCGGCATCGAATACGCCCCGATCACACCTCAGATCGCGCAACGCTTCGGGCTCGAAACGGCCACAGGGGTTCTCGTCGTCGCCGTGGTGCCCGGATCGCCGGCCGCTACGGCCGGTCTCGTGCCGGGGGACGCCATAGCAAGCTTCGACGGGCAACCGGTCCGCGAAGTCTCCGACCTGCTCGTCGCCCTTCGGCGGGCCCAACCCGGCCAGGTGGCGACGCTGAGCGTCCTCCGTGGCGGGCAGACGCGGGAGGTGAGGGTGGTGCTCAGCGAGCGCACCAGGCGGTAACGGCAGGTCCATGGCTGCACGGGGCGTACGACGTAAGGGGCTATTCTGACCGCGGTCGCCACGGGGGGAGTCGCTGGACAGCCGGCCCATCGGCATCTTCGACAGCGGGCTCGGGGGCCTGTCCATCGTCCGTGCGCTCATCGACCTGCTCCCCGACGAGCACCTGCTCTACTTCGGGGACACGGCCCGTTTCCCGTACGGAGACAAGAGCCCCGAAGAGCTGCGGCGATTCTCGCTCGAGATCGTCGCCGGTCTGTTCGGCCAGGCAAAGATGGTCGTGATCGCCTGCAACAGCGCCACGGCGGCAGCGCTTCCGACCCTTCAGACGGTGCTCACCACACCCATTCTCGGCGTCATCGAGCCTGGCGTACGGGCTGCCCTACAGGTCACCAGGGGTCGCATCGGTGTGATCGGAACCCGGGCGACCATCGCCTCGGGGGCCTATGAGCAAGCCGTTGCGGCCACCCGTAGCGACGTGAGGCTCACGACCCTCGCCTGTCCGGGCTTCGTAGAGCTCGTCGAAGCGGGCGACGTCGACTCCCCGATCGCCCACCGCCTGGTCGAGGAGACCCTCGCGCCGCTCCTCTCAGCAGCGATCGACACGCTCGTCCTCGGCTGCACCCACTATCCCCACCTCGGGCGTCTCATCGGGGAAGTCATGGGACGCGACGTCGTGCTCATCTCGAGCAGTGAAGAGACGGCCTTCGAAGTCCGTCACATCCTGGAACAGACCGGCACGGTCCGGCCTCCCCTCCGGGGACCCGCCCCTCGGACGTTCATCACGAGTGGTGACGAAGCCACCTTCGCCGCCCTCGGGCGCCGCTTCCTCGGACCGGACCTCGAGACGGTGCACTCCTGGTCGTGGTCGACCTCCGTCCCGTCGCGGGCCATCTGAACGGCCGCCTACGCTCGCCCTGGCCGGAGGCAGAGTGTGCTCGACGTGGTCGCGTTCGACCTCATGGACACGGTCGTGCGCGACCCGTTCCGGGAAGCCCTCATGGAGGCTTCTGGCCGCCCGTTCGAGGAGGCCATCGCTCGCAGGGAGCCTGTGGCGTGGCACAGCTTCGAACGCGGAGAACTCTCCGAGCAGGAGTACTTCGCCAGCTACCACCTCGACCTCGACGTCGAAGCCTTCCAGCGCGTCCGGCGCCGCGGCTACTGCCTGCTGCCGGGCATGCGAGGTCTGCTCGACGCCCTCGGCGGCCACGTCACGCGAGCCACCGCAACGAACTACCCCGTGTGGGTGGAAGAACTCGCCAATGGCCTGCTCGCCGGCCTTTTCGACCGGGTGATCGCGTCGCACCATCTCGGCGTACGCAAGCCCGAACGTATCTTCTTCGAGCGGCTCTGCGCATCACTGGATACGGAAGCCGACAGGATTCTGCTGGTTGACGACCGCATCGAGAACGTCGAGGGAGCACGCGACGCTGGCCTGCGAGCGCACCTCTTCCTTGGCGCGACCGACCTCCGGGACCGCCTGTTGCGCGAAGGTATCCCCCACCTCTAGGCGCTCCACCGCTTCTTTCAGCCGCAGGAAGCGATCTTGAAGGCCTGAAGATGACTCATCGCGGCACCTTGTCAGCCCGAGGGATCCTCGAGGACTCCTGCCACCACCTCCGCCAGAGCGGGTGAGCGCGACACCAGAGCAAGGTCGAGGCGGGCCTCACCCGTAGCTACCCACCACAGCCGCGCCACGTCGTCTGCCTCCCGCGGGAGCTTGCGCAGCCAGTCGAGTGCCTCCTCGGCGTCCCCGTCGTGCCGAGCGCACCACGATTGAAGGCCGAAGCGCAAGGCGCAGCGGCGACCGAGTGCCCTATAGGGGGTCGGCCCGCAGGTTGGCACCAACCGCGCTTCGTTGCCGCAGTGGTCGCATTCTCCGGCGTCCACGGCCCGCGGTCCGAGGTCGTCGCGGTCGAGCCACGGGTAATGGGCGCGCAGCGCCTCCCGCAGCACCTGCTTGTCGAACGGCCGCTGCATGGGGCGAGCCTAGGTCCTGGTGCACCGCAGCGATAGCAACCAAGGCTTCTAGCATTCGCCTTCGTGGCGAGGAGGTGCGGGTGGCGCGTTACCGGATCGCGGTGATCGGAGGGGACGGCATCGGACCAGAGGTCGTCAGCGAGGGTTTGAAGGTGCTCGACGCGGTCGCCGATGCCGAGGGCTTCGAGGTTGAGAAGGTCGAGTTCGACCTCGGCGCCCACCGCTACCGCTCCAGGGGCGATCTGCTCGACGACACAACGCTCGGCGAGCTACGTGCCTTCGACGCCATCTACCTCGGGGCGGTCGGACACCCAGACGTCCCACCCGGAGTGCTCGAGCGGGGCCTGCTCCTCACGCTCCGGTTCGCCTTCGACCTGTTCGTCAACCTGCGGCCCGTTCGACTCTACCCGGGGGTCGCCTCTCCGATCGCGGGGCTCGTGCCCGGACGGTGTGACCTTGTGGTCGTCCGGGAGAACACCGAGGGCGTCTACGCCGGTGCCGGTGGCTTCCTCTACCGCGGCACGCATGCGGAGGTCGCCACCCAGGAGTCGCTGAACACGCGTCGTGGCGTCGAGCGAGTCGTGCGCTACGCCTTCCAAATCGCGGAACAGCGCCGTCGCCGGCTCACCCTCTGCCACAAGACGAACGTGCTGCTCTATGCGGGCGACCTGTGGTCACGGGTCGTAGCCGAGGTGGGAGCGGACTACCCGGAGGTCACCCACGACTACGTCCACGTCGACGCCATGTGCCTCTACCTCGTCACCCAACCTGAGCGCTTCGACGTGGTCGTGACCGACAACCTCTTCGGTGACATCGTGACCGACCTCGGGGCGGCTGTGCAGGGTGGCATGGGCCTGGCCGCCTCGGCGAACCTCGACCCGAGTCGTCGGGCCCCATCGCTGTTCGAGCCTGTCCATGGCTCCGCCCCGGATATCGCGGGCAGGGGCCGGGCTGATCCAACCGCTGCGGTCCTCAGTCTGGCGATGATGCTCGACTTCCTCGGTGAACGGAGGGCTGCCGCACGAGTCGAGCAGGCCGTCTCCGCCTGGCTGGCTCAGCATGGCGAGGATTCGGCTCGGTACTCGACCTCCCAAGTCGGCGACCGTCTCGCGGAGCTCGCAGGCACCTCGGGCGGGCGGTCCGATTTTGGGGTGGGGTCGTAGTGACGGTCTTGGGCCTGTCAGAACCGGCCCGAGAAGCCGGCGCTTGTTCGCGCCGAAGAGTCTAAGCTCGCCTCGGCGGCGCCAGCGGCCGAACAACGCCACGGACGACGAGGAGTCGGAGATGCCCTTCCCCGCCGCTGGCTACATCTGGATGGACGGTGAGCTCGTGCCCTGGGATGAGGCGACCGTCCACGTGCTCACACCCACTCTCCACTACGGCTACGGCGTGTTCGAGGGGATACGCGCCTACGCCACCGACCGTGGCCCGGCGGTCTTCCATCTCGAGGCCCACGTCTCCCGGTTGTTCGGCTCGGCGAAGATCTACCCGCCGCTCGACGAGATCCCCTACACCCCCTCCGACATCGTCACGGCGGTGAAGGCCACCATCCGAGCCAACGGGCACGAAGGCGGCTGCTACATACGGCCGATCGTCTACCTCGGATATGGCGAGATGGGTGTCAACCCGCTGCCCTCCAGGGCGCAGGTTGCGATCGCGACCTGGGAGTGGGGGGCCTACCTCGGAGAGGAGGCCTTCGATCGCGGGGTGCGGGTCATGACCTCGTCGTTCCGTCGTATCGGCAAGAACACGATCCCTCCTGTGGCGAAAGCCTGCGGGCAATACCTCAACAGTTCCCTCGCCAAGGTGGAGGCGGTGCGGGCCGGTTACGACGAGGCGATCATGCTGAGCGAGGAGGGCTTCATCTCGGAGGGCACCGGCGAGAACGTCTTCATCGTCCGCGACGGCGTGCTGATCACCCCGCCATTGTGCGACGGCCCTCTACCCGGCATCACCCGGGCCAGCACCATGCAGATCGCTCGTGACCTCGACATCCCGGTACGGGAGACGCACCTGGCCCGCAGCGACCTCTACCTCGCCGAGGAGGCCTTCCTGACCGGTACTGCAGCCGAGGTCGTGCCCATCCGCTCCGCCGACGGTCGGGAGATCGGCGAACGAGGCCCGATCACCGCCCGCATCCAGTCCACCTTCGTCGATCTCGTGCACGGAAAGATCGACCGCTACAAGGACTGGCTCGCCTTCGTCTACGAGTAGGGCGCTCGCGCTCGTCAGCGTGACGAGGTGTCACTCCGCTTTCGGACGATCGAGTAGGGCTCGCAGCGCGTCCTCGAGCTCGGGATGACGGAAGCGGAATGCGAACTCCTCGACGAGGCGGGCCGGCAGAACGCGAGCGCTCGACAACGCAAACTCCTCGACGGCCTCGGCGCCGAGGACGAGCTCGACGGCGAACTTCGGCACGGTCAGGAAGACGGGGCGTCCGAGAACCTCTCCGAGGGTTCGGGCGAAGGTGACGTTTGGCACGGGGTTTGGCGAGGTGAGGTTCACCGGCCCTCGTGCTTCCTGGCGGTCGAGCAGGTGCAGCATGGCCCGTACGTGGTCGTCGATCGCGATCCAGGGCATCCTTTGGCGGCCGCTACCGAGCCTCGCTCCGAGCCCGAGCCGGAACGGCAACAGCTGAGCCGCAAGCAGGCCACCTTCGGGGCTCAACACCAGACCGGTACGCAAGTGGACGACCCGGATTCCCACCGCTTCTGCCGGTGCGGTGGCCGCCTCCCACTCGCGGGCGACCTCGGGGACGAACCCCCTGCCCGGTGGGCTCGCCTCGGTGAGGACCTCGTCTCCACGGGAGCCGTACCAGCCGATCGCTGACCCACTGAGCATGACGGCCGGTGGGCGGCGCAGACCCGCCAGGGTCTGGGCGAGGAGTCGCGTGCCGGCCACGCGGCTGGCTCGGATGCGGCGCTTCTTCCTCTCGGTCCAGCGTCCGAGCAGCGGCTCGCCGGCGAGGTGCACGACGGCATCGACGCCTTCCAGGGCGTTGCCTTCGATCCGGCCGTCCGTTGGTTCCCATAGGACTGTGTCACCCTCCCGAGGTGAGCTCGGCCGCACGAGCCGCACGGGATGGTGGCCGGCGTCTCGCAGCGCCTGCCGCAGGGCAGTGCCGATGAGGCCGCTCGAACCGCTGACGAGGACGTCCATCCTGTCTCTCCTCATGGAAGCCCGACGGACAGTTGGTGCGCGATGCTTCCGGGCGACCCCCCGGTCGAGACCCGCTCGGCAGCTGGCAGGTTCATGACATCTGACCCTGCCCGCGTCTGCCCGCTGCGCGGAACCTCGCCACCGCAGGAGGAATACTTCAGAGCGAGTATTCCTTACGGCATCCCGGTCCGCAGTCCGGAATGGTCGACATCGCTCCGGATCGTTGCGGAAGGACGGGGGATGGCACCCATCGCGCGAAAAGAGCGGCACGGGAGGTGGGTGCTCGAAGGGGACCCGAGGAGGGCTGGCCGGTGAGTAGTGGGCCGCGGGTCAGCGTCGGCCTCCCCGTGTTCAACGGGGAGCGCTACCTCGAAGAGGCGATCAGCTCGATCCTCGCGCAGGACTACACGGACTTCGAGCTCATCATCTCCGACAACGCCTCCGACGACCGTACCGAGGAGATTTGTACGCAATTCCAACGCCGAGACGCCCGGGTGCGCTACGAGCGCCAGTCCGACAACCGAGGCGCCGCCTGGAACTTCAACCACGTGTTCGCGCGCTCACAGGGGGAATACTTCAAGTGGGCTGCCGCTGACGACGTTCTGGCTCCTGCCTTCCTACAGCGCTGCGTTGCTGTGCTCGAGACCAAAAGCGAGGTCATCGTCGCTCACCCCAGGACGTTGCTCATAGGTCCCGATGGGGAGGAGTTGGGACGCATCAGCCACGCGCGCACGTACGACCCTCGCCCCTACCGCCGATTCCGTGAGATGGCCGTTCGCCCCCACGGATGCCATGCTGTCTTTGGACTGATACGCGCCGAGGTGCTGCGCCGCACCGTCCTCATCGGTGGCTACACCTCATCCGACCGAGTCCTTCTCGCCGACCTTGTTCTGCGGGGTCCGTTCCGCGAAGTGGAGGAGGACTTGTTCCTCAGCCGCCAGCACTCTGGACGGTCGGGGTACTCGTACAGTCGCCATCAGCGCGCCACCTGGTTCGACCCAGCCAATGCGGGACGGCTCCTGTTCCCCACCTGGCGGATGGGAGAAGAGCTCATTCGCGTGGTACTGCGTGCGCCGATCCCACCATGGGAGAAGGCACGCTGCCTACTGCAGTTCGGGCCGTGGGCCTGGCGCCACCGCGGGTACCTCGTCAACGACGTCGTGGTCGGAGCGAGGCTGCTACCTCACGCGCTCCTTGCACCCGCCTCGACGTTGGCCCGTCAATAGCCGCTGAGCAGACCGTGCTTGCGGGCGAACTGCAGCGAGCGCGAGAAAAGCGGCAGCGCCACGGCGAACATCACCGCGTTGAAGACGACGAGCGCGACGACGGCCTCGAGAGGGTCGAATATCTTCACGGTGGGCGGAGCGACCATGAGCAGGTGACGCGCCCCCTCGATGACGTACATGTGGGGGACCGCGTAGCTGAAGATCTCCAACCAGGGTGGGAGGTTGCTGACGGGGAACAGTGCTCCACCGAGCAGGCTCGCCGCGAGACCGTACAGGGCGATGATCGGCGCGGAGCGCTTCGCGAGTACCTGCAGGCTCGCGGACAACGTCCCGACTGCCGTGCAGGCGAGCACCCCTAGGAAGACGAGTGCGATGAAGGCGGGGATGCCGGACAACCGCAGGTCGGCACCCAGCAGCGCCCCGAGCAGGAGTATGAGTCCACACTCGATAGCTCCGAGCACGGTGCGCCAGATGTTGAGCGTGACCGGCACCGCCATCCAAGGCACCGGCTCGACCAGCATGGTCTCGAATGTCCCTTGGTTCTGGGTGACCTCCAGCCGGCGCCCGAAGCCGCTGAGGGCGCTCTGAAGGACGACCGCAACAGCAAGTCCGATGGCTGCGAAGGTGTAGTAGTCGCCGCCGACGGGTTGCCTGGCAGGGACCAGTTGGGCGATGAAGTAGTAGACGATGACGGGAAACAGCGCCGTCAGGAACTGCATGACGATCGTCATCGGATAGCTGAGGTCCTCGACGATCTCGAGTCGGGTGTAGGCGGCCCCCATCGACCAGATGTTGGCGCGCTTAGGCGTTGTCTCTGTTCTCACTGCGTCTTTCCGTCACAGATCGACCCAAGCTGGGGGAGGTAGATCTTGGCGAGCAATTCCCGTAGCGGGATCGGGCGTTCGCGGATGTGGCGGATGTCGTTCATGACGGGGGCGAGGGCACGCAGCAGGTCGCCGGTGGTGACCCCGGGATTGGGCGAGCAGGCGACCTCGGTCAGGTGGACGTGGGTCACGTGGCCGTGTGGTCCGAGCAGCTGGGACGCCCGCCGTGCGGCCACGCCTGAGGAGAAGGCGACCTCGACCTGCGGGCGGTCCCATTGGCGTCGCAACTCCTCGAGGTCTCCCTTGTAGCGGATGCGGCCCCGATCGAGCAGGGCGACGTGACTGTGCAGAGCCTCGATCTCCTCCAGTCGGTGAGAGCTGATGAGTGCCGCCAGCCGGTGCTCGTCAACGACTCTCATGATGAGCTGCAGCAGCTCGTAGGCGCCCACGGGATCCACCGCGGCGGTGGGTTCGTCGAGAATGAGCAACCGCGGGTGGGGCAGGAGGGCACGGGCCAGCTGGAGCCGGGCACGCATGCCGGAGGACAGTGAGAACACCGAGCTGCGCTCACGTCCCGCGAGTCCGACCTCGTCGAGGATCTCGGGTATGCGCGCGCGCAGATCGTGACGGCTCAGGCCGTGCAATCGCCCGTGGAAGAAGAGGTTCTCCGCACAGGTGTGACGCATGAACAGGCTGCGATCCTCCGCCGGCATCCAACCGATGAGGCGGCGTACCGCCTCCGACTGGCTGGACGCGTCGAGACCGAAGACGGCAGCGCTGCCCGTCGAGGGGGTGGTCAGTCCGATGAGGATGCGGAAGAGCGTCGTCTTGCCGGCGCCGTTGGGGCCGACGATCGCGTAGATCTCACCGGGGTAGACGTCGAGGTCGACGTCCGCGAGGGCGACGATGGGCTCGCGGATGTTGGACCGCACGAGAAAGCGCATCCAGGTGGGTGAGGGCTCATAGACCTTGCCGAGCTGACGCAGCGAGACGATTGACTGTCCCTCGACAGCTCGAACTGCCCCCGGAACCTCCTCCAACGGCGTGATCGTCGACGTGGGCACCGGAACCCCGCGCTCACGTGCGAGTTTCCTCCTCATGTCCGCGGTCGCTCCCTCGCATCGACTGGACGCCGGCAGGGACTTCCCATCCCCGCGTGGGTCCGGATCCTTCCTGAACTGGTCCCCGAAGAGGTCACTGAAGACGAACCACAGAGGAGGTGTTCGCGGTCTCCGGGTGGGGGGAGGCAACGCGGGTGGGTCGCCTCGAGGATGCAGTGGGCGGCAGGTGGCTGCAGCGGCAGCGAGGCGGCGAGATGGCGCCCGTCGCTTCCCGCGCAGTGTTCACCAGGATTCCCATCACCTACGCCCCCGGACGGGGCCCGAAACCAGGGTGGCCCAGGCGTCCTCTACCCCTTGCCACTGGGGATGACCGTGCACGCACAGCGTCTGGACGATTGCACAGAGCGAGTATCGGCCTTGTGGAAGGGATCGGCAACCCCTAGCTGGAATCAAGCCGTAACATGCAGCTACCTTCCGTCGGCGCCAGCCGGCCACGAGCCGGCAGTTGTGCGCCACCGGCTGCCGGACCGTCGTCTGGCTCGAGGAGCAGCGGCTTGGGAGACGCGGACATCCTCCAGGTCGTAACCGACACCGACCCTCGCGGCGCGCAGGTCTTCGGCGTTGATCTCCACGAGGCGCTGGCGGGGCGCGGTCAGACCGTGAGGACCGTAGCTCTGGCACCAGGCCGCCACGGAGACCTACTCGACCTGCCGGTGCTGGCGCGTTCGTGGCCCAGCCGAGAAGTGCTGTCGGCGTTGCGTCGTGAGATGGCGAGGGCTCGAGTCGTCGTGGCTCACGGCTCGTCGACCCTGCCCGCTTGTGCCATCGCCGGGATGGGGCGGGGCGCCCCCTTCGTGTACCGCCAGATTTCCGACTCTCTTTTCTGGGCCGACAGCGCCGCCCGCCGACTGCGCGTCCGGCTCTTCCTGCGGCGAGCCTCCCGAGTCGTGGCGCTGTGGTCGGGCTCGGCGAGGGTGCTGAGCGAGCGCTTCGGCGTCGACTCCCGTCTCATCGACATCATCCCCAACGGCGTGCCGGCCAGTCGCTGCCCACGGATCGATCCCTCTGGAAGGCCCGCCGCCCGCAGCCGATTCGGGCTTCGTCCCTTCACTCCGACGCTGCTCTACATCGGTGCGCTCGTGCCCGAGAAGGGGGTCGACGCAGCCATACGTGCGCTTGCGGGCTGTGAAGAATGCCAGCTGCTCACCGTCGGTGGCGGCCCCGAATTGGAGAGGCTACGGGCCTTGGCGGATGCCGTCGCGCCCGGTCGGGTCGTCTTCGCTGGGCCACTGGACAATCCGGCCGACGCCTTCGCCGCGGCCGACATCGTCGTGCTGCCCAGCCGTGGTGGTGACAGCATGCCTGCGGTCCTCATCGAGGCGGGCCTGAGCGGGCTGCCTGCGGTATCGACGACCGTCGGCGCCATTCCCGAAATCGTGCAAGCGGGGGTGACCGGAGAGATCGTGGCACCGGACGACGAGTCGCAGCTGGTAGCGGCGATCCGGCGGGCGCTCGGCCGCGCGGAGCGCTACGGGCTGGCAGCGCGGCGGCACTGCCTCGAGCATTTCGAGATAGGCACCGTTGCGGGGCAGTGGGACCGTCTGCTCACGAGCCTTCTCCCGGCCGCTGTCCCCGGAGCTTGACGAGCCGCTCGCCCGTGCTTCACCCCGCGCATACGGCCGGTGCAGGCGGAGTGGACGCCGTCGAAGGGATCTGGCACTCTGCGCGCTGAACGCACGCGTTCAGGGAGCAGATATGACCTGCGATCGCGTCCGGCAGCAGACGTTGGAGAGCGGCGGCAACGTCCGTCGCACCTCAGCGTTGGGTTCCCGACGCATAGCTCCCACCACCAGCACCACCATCATCATCGCCTGTCTCCCGTAGCCCGACTGACGCACCGGGCTGCGGGAGCGGCCCGGTGAAGATCCGGCGCCTCGCCCGCACCCGGTGTCAAACCGAGAGGACGACCCGGTGAGCGAGCAGGACCAACTCGGCCGCATGGGGCCGCGATTTGCCCTCTACGACACCACCCTGCGTGACGGCACCCAGCGCAGAGGTGTCAACCTCACGGTGGACGACAAGCTGAAGGTCGCTCGGCAGATTGACGAGCTGGGCGTTCACTTCATCGAGGGTGGTTGGCCGGGTGCGAACCCGAAGGACACCGAGTTCTTCCGCCGCGCAGCCGAGGGCGACCTGGTCCTGAGGCACGCGACGCTGACAGCCTTCGGTGCCACCCGGAACGTGCGCAAGAGGGCCGAGGACGACCCCTTGCTCCGGGCGCTGCTCGACGCTGGCACGCCGGTCGTGTGTATCGTGGGGAAGTCCTGGGGCTATCACGTCGAGGGAGCTCTTGGGGTTTCTCTCGAGCAGAACCTGGCGATGGTCGCCGAGACCGTCGCCTTCCTGACATCGGCCGGGCGCCGCGTCTTCTTCGACGCCGAGCACTTCTTCGACGGCTATGCGCGCGACCGCGCCTACACGCGGGACGTCGCCCTGGTGGCGGCCGAGGCCGGCGCCGAGTGCGTCGTCCTCTGTGACACGAACGGTGGCGCGATGCCCTGGGCCGTGCAGCCGGCGGTGGCGGACATGGTCACCATGCTTCCCTGTGAAGTTGGAACGCACTTCCACGACGACGGTGGCTGTGCCGTCGCAAACTCGCTCATCAGTGTCGAGGCAGGAGCGGTTCACGTGCAGGGGACGGCGAACGGGCTGGGTGAACGCTGCGGCAACGCCAACCTGTTCACCGTCCTCGCTGACCTCCAACTCAAGCGTGGCCTCGAGCTGGTGCCGCCCGAGCGGCTCGTCCGCATGACGACCGTGGCCCACGCGGTGGCCGAGCTCTGCAACCAGGCCCCCCCGATGGGACAGCCCTACGTCGGGTCAGGCGCCTTCGCGCACAAAGCCGGCCTGCACGTCTCGGCGCTCGCGAAAGCCGCCGACATGTACCAGCACGTTGACCCGTCTCTCGTCGGCAACCACCAGCACCTCGTCGTCAGCGAACTGGCCGGACGGGCCACCATCGCGCTCAAGGCCCGGGCGCTCGGCCTCGAGCTGGACGACGCAACCTCCACCCGCGTGCTGGAGGAGGTCAAGCGACGGGAACATCTCGGCTGGAGCTACGACGCGGCAGACGCATCCTTCGCGCTCCTATTGCTGCGCCTGACCGGACGGCTGGGCGAGGAGCCGTTCCGTCTGCAGCATTTCCGGGTGACGGTCGGAGGGGGCGGGGCCGGCTCCAACTCGGAGGCGGTCGTGGCGGTCGAGATCGAAGGTCAGCGCAGGCTCGGCGCCGGAGAAGGCAATGGTCCTGTTGACGCACTCGACCACGCCTTCCGCAACGCCGCCAACGGGACCTGGCCCGATCTCGACCGCGTCCAGCTCGCCGACTACAAGGTCCGCATCCTCGAAGCATCCCACGGCACCGACGCCGTCACCCGGGTGCTCGTGACCACCACGGATGGGAAGGAAACCTGGGACACGGTAGGCGTCCACCCGAACATCGTGGAAGCTTCCTGGATGGCGCTTGCTGACGCGTACGCTTGGGCGCTCGCACGCGAATCGTGGCCGGGACGAGAGCTCCAGTAGGGGCCAATGCCGGGTCGGCGCGCAGCGCCGGGAGGGCGGACCTGGAGGGAGCTCCCGTGGCACTCGTCATCCGCTTCTCCGAGCCAACTTCGTCCCAGCCTGCGTACGGGGTCGTTGAGGACGGCAAGGTCGCGGTCATCGAGCCCCACCCCTTCACCCCCTACCGGCCCACTGGGGACGCGGTGCCCTTGGAGAAGGTGCGGCTGCTCGCTCCTGTCATCCCCAGCAAGGTCGTCTGTGTCGGGCGCAACTACCGTGACCACGCGCTGGAGCTGGGCGGGCAGATCCCCGACGAGCCTCTCATCTTCCTCAAGCCGTCGACCGCCGTGATCGGGCCCTACGACCCCATCCGCTACCCGACGCAGCTCACGAGCGAGGTGCATTACGAGGGCGAGCTCGCCGTCGTGATCGGACGGCTCGTCTACCAGGTCAGTCCTGAGCAAGCGCTTGGCGCCGTCTACGGCTTCACTTGCGGCAATGACGTCACCGCCCGCGACCTGCAGCGGAAGGATGGGCAGTGGACGCGCGCCAAGGGCTTCGACACCTTCTGTCCTCTGGGGCCTGCCATATCCACCGATTTCGATCCGAACGGGGCGCGCGTGCGGACCTACGTGAACGGTGAGCTCCGCCAGGATGCTTCGACCTCCGACATGGCCTTCGACGTTGCAGCCGTCGTGTCACACGTGTCCCAGATCATGACGCTCCTGCCCGGCGACGTCGTCCTGACGGGCACCCCGGCGGGTGTCGGGCCGATCGAGGTGGGTCAGACGGTACGCGTCGAGATCGAGGGCATCGGGGTGCTCGAGAATCCCGTGTCGATGCGCTAGGAGACATCAGGGGCCGTAGCGGGGGGGCCGATCCGGCCGGGTCGGAGTGCACCCACTACCGTGCGCATGACAAATGAGGAGGTGGCGCGTGAGCGACAGCAACATCTACAAGAAGATCCAGCTCGTGGGCTCGAGCGAGCACGGCATCGACGACGCGATCCGACGAGCGATCGAGCGGGCGTCCCAGACCATGCGCAACCTCGACTGGTTCGAGATGAAGGAGGTGCGCGGCTGGATACAGGACGGGCAGCCGAAGCATTTCCAAGTCGTCCTCGAGGTCGGGTTCCGGCTCGAAGAAGGCGAGTCGGTTTCCTAGCCGCGCCCCACGGGCGGCGCTGAGTCACGAACGGGGATGCCGTGTCCGAGGCTGACGTCGTTCCGAACGTGCTCGCCTCACGCTATGCCAGTCCGGAGATACGAGACATCTGGTCTCCCCGCGCGCGCGTCGTGCTCGAGCGCCGCTTCTGGCTGGCAGTTCTGCAAGCGCAGCGAGACTTGGGCGTCGAGGTCTCCGTCGAGGTCATCGAGGCCTACGAAGCAGCAATCGAGGACGTCGACCTCGCCGCCATCGAGATGCGTGAGCGCCAAACCCGTCACGACGTAAAGGCACGTATCGACGAGTTTGCGTCACGCGCCGGAAACTACCTGGGAGGGGACCGGCCAGAACACATCCACAAGGCCCTGACCTCGCGCGACCTGACCGACAACGTCGAGCAGATCCAGATCCGCCGTTCCCTCGAGCTGGTCCGCGATCGGATCGTCGCCGGACTGGCCCGGCTCGCAGAGCGAGCCGCCGAGCACGAGCTGACACCCGTGGTCGGACGCACCCATAATGTGCCGGCCCAGGTCACAACAGTCGGCAAGCGCTTCTCGAACGCCGGCCAGGAACTGCTCGCCGCGCTCCGACGCCTCGAGGAGCTGCTCTCGCACTATCCCCTGCGTGGCCTGAAGGGGCCGGTTGGCACCCAGCAGGACCTGCTCGATCTCGTCGGCGGGGACGCGGAAAGGCTCGAGGACCTGGAAGTGGCGATCGCTCGCCAATTCGGCTTCTCGGAGGTGCTCGTCAGCGTCGGCCAGGTCTATCCGCGCTCGCTCGACCTGGACGTGCTGGCAGCACTCACCCAAGCGGCGTCAGGGCCGGCCAATCTGGCGACAAGCCTCCGCCTCATGGCGGGCCACGAACTCGTCAGCGAGGGCTTCACCGCGTCGCAGGTCGGCTCGTCTGCGATGCCCCACAAGATGAACCCCCGCTCCTGCGAGCGCATCAGCGGATTCCGCACCGTGCTGTCCGGCTACCTGGCGATGGTCGTCGGCCTGGCTGGCGAGCAGTGGAACGAGGGCGACGTCTCCTGCTCGGTCGTGCGGCGGGTGGCCCTGCCCGATGCCTTCTTCGCCATGGACGGACTGCTCGAGACCTTTCTCACGGTGCTGGACGAGCTGGCCGTCCACCCCTCGGTCGCCGAGCGTGAGCTGCGCCGCTATCTGCCCTTTCTGCTCACGGCGAAGGTGCTCGTCGCTTCGATCCGCAAGGGGGTTGGCCGCGAGCAGGCACACGCTGCCATCCGCGAGCATGCGGTCGCAGTGGCCCGAGAGCTGCGCGCGGGGCGGCTCGAGGACAACGACCTGCTCGCCCGTCTCGCCGCTGACGATCGGGTGCCGCTCGGGGCCGACGAGCTCACCGATCTCGTCGAGCGGCCACTGGACCTGGTGGGCACGGCTCGGAGACAGGTCGCGGTGTTCGTCTCCGCCGTCGAGCAGATCGCGAAGGAGCATTCGCAGGCCGCCGCCTACACGCCCAGCTCGATTCTCTAGCAGCACTGCGGGCTAGAAGGCGACCTTCTCGGGGGCATGACGGGCGAGGGCGGTCCTGAAGTCGTCCCGGGTCCGCGCTCCCCGGACCCGAATGAGAAGGACATGCTCCCGCTCGTCCACGGCGACGATCGCATGGAGGGTGCGTCGGTCCGCGCCGGGCTCGACCCGGGCGACCTGGTCCCACCTGTAGATCTCGCCCCTCAGATGGAGGCCCACGCTCGAGAAGGGCAGTGGACCGTCGAAGCCGATGGCGGGGAGGTTTGCGAATGCTGTGAAGGCGGCCAGAGTGACCGTGATGGGCAGCCACAGCGAGTGCCAGAACGCCGTGGCGAGAAAGACCGCGCTGCCCGTCGCAACCCACGAGCCCCAACGGGTCCAGGTCGGCAGCGCGGCAGAAGCCGCGAGGATTCGGTCCATGAGGGTCACCTGTCTGACCCGGGTAGCATATCGACGGCTCCCCGCCCTCCCTTCTCCCGGAGCTAGCCGTGTCCGATTCCACTCCCGTGCCGCGCGTGCGACTGGCTCCGGCTCCTAGTGGGTTCCTTCACGTCGGCAGTGTCCGCACCGCCTTGTACAACTGGCTCCATGCCCGCCGGCATGGCGGACGGTTCATCCTCCGCATCGAGGACACCGATGTCGCGCGCGCCTCCGATGCGTCGATGCACGCGATGATCGCGGCCTTGCGCTGGATCGGACTGGAGTGGGACGAGGGACCCGAGGTCGGGGGCCCCTACGGCCCCTACCGGCAATCGGATCGCGGTCCCTTCTACGGAGCGGTCATCCGACGGCTGCTGATCGCCGGGGTCGCCTACGAGGATTACGCGAGTCAGGAAGAGCTGGCCGGCTACCGCGAAGCACAACGGGCCGCCGGTCGGCCCCCCATCGTGAAGGGAGCTTTGCGGGGGACGCCACGGCCGGGAGAGGAGACCGCCCCGTCGATTCGGGTCCGTACTCCCGTCGCGGGGGAAATTCTCGTCGACGACCTCGTACGCGGGGAGGTGAGGTTCGACTGGGCGAACATCGGGGACTTCGTCGTCCAGCGTGCCGACGGCACGGCCACCTACCCTCTGGCGAACACGGCGGATGACATAGCCCAGGGCATGACGCTCATCTGTCGGGGCGAGGACCTCCTGTCGGTGACTCCGCGTCAGCTGCTGCTCTACGATGAGCTGACCAGGGACGGTCTCATCGACGCGGCGCTGGCAGAGGCGGGCCTACCGCCGCGTGACCCTCGCTGGCGGCCACCCCAGGCCTTCGCGCATCTTCCACTCATAGTGGGGGAGGACCGCAAGCCGCTGTCGAAGCGGCACGGCGCCGTAGCCGTCGAGGAGTTCGCTGCGCAGGGCTACCTGCCGGAGGTCCTACTCAACTATCTTGCTCTGCTCGGCTGGTCGCCCGGTGATGGGCGCGAGCGGATGCGCCTCGACGAGCTGATCGAGGCCTTCGATATCTCAGCCGTGGGTCGCACCCCAGCAGCCTTCGACCCCGGCAAACTCACCGCGTTCAACGGCGAGCGCATACGCGAGTTGGGCGGAGACGAACTCGTCGACCGGCTCGTGCCCTACCTCGAGGGCACGTACGGGGAGGCATTCATCTCGAGCCCGCCCGGTGAGGCCGAACTCGGCATGCTGCGGAGGCTCGTACCTCTCGTCCAGGAGCGCATGGAGCGGCTCGACGAGGTGCAACGCTATGCCGGATTCGTGTTCCGGCGGGAGATCGAGCTCGACCCGAGGGCTGTCGACAAGGTGCTGGGGACGCCCGAGGCGGTCGAAGCGCTCGAAGCGGCGGCCGAGGTTCTCGCTTCCCTGGGGGAATGGACCACCGCTTCCATCGAACGGGTCCTGCGTGCACTGCCAGAACGCCTCGGAATCGGACCCCGCAGGGCCTTTCAGCCGATCCGGGTGGCAGTGACCGGATCGACCGTCTCCCCGCCGCTGTTCGAGTCGCTCAGTCTCCTTCCGCGTGAGTGGGTACTGGAGCGGATCCATGCGGCCATCCCGATCGCGGAGAAGGCAACTCAGAGCTAGCACTCGCAGGGGCTCACAGGCTCGCGGCGAGCACTCCTCGCAGCGTCCGCTCAACTCTCGTCTTCGTCCTGGTTCTTGTCGATCTCGGGGCGGATCTCTTCGATGTCGATCTCGGAAGGCACGTCCTCGGCGGGTTGTCGCTGGCTGGTCTCCGGCTCTTCGCCGACGCCCGTCTCCTGCTCCGCCCCGGAGGATTCTTCCTCCGCCGCTCCTGGGGAAGCCTTCGCGGCGCGGTCGGTGTCCGACATACGACTCTCCTGCTGACGCGACCCGGCGGCGACGGTCAGACCCGGTCCGGCGTTTCGGGGACCGGGGGAGTGCCCTCGAAGGGTAAGAGACCGTAACCGCTGCAGAGGCAGGCTGACCAGTGCACCGCCTGGCGGCCGAGGAGTGGGGTTGTTACCCTGACCCCGCCTTCGGGGGTGGTGTAATCGGTAACACGACGGGTTCTGGCCCCGTTATTGAGGGTTCGAGTCCTTCCCCCCGAGCGTGATCGGTCGCGTGGGAGATCATGCGACCGACGAATGGCCCCGTCGTCTAGCGGCCCAGGACGTCGCCCTCTCAAGGCGGTAACGCCGGTTCAAATCCGGTCGGGGCTACGTAGGATGACCACCTCTCAGGTGGCCGCATCAGCGCGTCCCGAAGGCGCTTTTTCGCCGCCGGCGCCTCGCTCGCCCCTTCGGGGAGAGCAGTTCCGGCCGGTAGCGGCGCATGATGGCGAGCGCCCAGTCGACCTTGTCCTTCACCCGTTGACCCTTCGGGTGGGAGGTGGACCACAGCTCCAGGTTCTCGAGTCGGTTGTCCGTGCGGATCCCGTTGATGTGATGGACGACCTCGTCCGGTTCGAGCGGGCGGCCGAGGTGTCTCGCCATCACAAGTCGGTGTTCGAGGATCGGGGTCTCGCCGTTCGTGAGGTGACGTAGCTCCGCCGGTACGGGGACCTTCCAGTAGCCGTGGCTGAGGCACCCTTCACCTGTTGCCTCGCGAATCGGAACGTCGGCGAGCACGTCGCCGTGTCGCTTGAGTCGGTCAGCGTGTGTTCGACACAGGCCGTGCCCCACGGTGTCCCGGGGACAGTCCTGCACGGTGCAGGTCTCCGGTTGGCGACGCCGCTCGAGCGGGACATGCGCCTGCACATCCCCCGTGCGGTACCAGCGGAGGTAGTGGCCGTGGCACCAACCCCGCTCCGTCGCTGGGTTGGGACAGTCCTCGATAACACACTCGTCGGGCATCTCCCGCGGGTCGGCGACTTCGCCGCGCCGGCGCCAACGCTTGTAGTGCTTCTCACACCAGCCGAGGGCGTATGGCGTCGTCGTGCAGTCCTCGGCCCGACAGATCGGGGACTGCTTTCGCCGCGACAAGGGCTCGTCGGCGCGGACGTCGCCGGTACGGAGCCAGCGGAAGTAGTGCCCACTGCACCACCCGCGCGCAAAGACGTCGTTGCCGCAGCAACCCACCTGGCAGGTCTGGATGTCAGCGCCGGCAGGTGACAGCGGACTGCGCTGGCGCCCCCCGCTCCGCTGCCCTGAAGGGCGGTTCGGCATTGTGCTCCACGTCTCGCTCGACGAAGGCATGTTCGATATTTGCGGAGGGGTGTGACAGGGACGGACCGACTCGTGCGTCCCTGCCAGTCCTGAGACTTGAGGGCGGGACGTCGAACCGGGCTTGCCCCCCCTCCTGTCGCGAAGCCATGAACACTCCAGTGTCACTATTGAGGCGAGGCGTATCGCCGTCGCGGGCACGTGCGGCCCGTAGTCCGAGCGCGCGGAAGAGGTCCCGGAGCGGGACGGAACGACGGATCACGAGTCCAAATCCGGGCCGCCCCGACCTGGCTGGCGGCGACAGAACCCGGCGGCGTCAGGGCTGCATGCGTGCGGCCCCTGCCATGTTTCGGCCTTGCCGCTCGATCGCATCTTCGATACGCACCAGCACGGACTTCCAAGACCATTCGGCCACGGCTCTCTCCCGCGCACGGCGCCCAAGCTCTCGTCGCAAAGCGCCGTCCGTGACCAGCCGCATGATCGTGGCGGATAGGGCCTCTGGGTCACCGGGCGGAACGAGTAGAGCGTCCCTGCCTTCGTTCAGTAGCCGCGCCGGTTCGCCGATGTCCGGTGCGATGACCGGCCGGCCGCAGGCCATGTACTCGCGCAACTTGAGCGGGGAATAGTGGTAGTGGCGTTCGGCGGCGGTCACGAGCACCGCCACGTCCATGGCGTTGAGGTGGCGTGGCACGTCGATGTGGGCTACGGCCCCGGTGAACCTGGTGCACGCTGCGATCCCCAGTTCCGACGCGCGCGCTCGAACCCGCGCCAGGTCGTGCCCCGAACCCACCAGCAGGAGGACGACGTCCACCCGGCCGAGGCGAGCGACGGCCTCGAGGAGAATGTCCAGGTCGTGAAAGCGGTGGAAGCTACCGAGCCATCCGATCACGAAGGCATCGCTGGAGATACCGAGCTCGCCTCGCGTGTGTTCGCGGCCCCTGTCAGGGACGAACACTTCCGTGTCGACCCCATTGGGGACAACCACGACGCGGTCGGAGGGCAGGCCCAGGCGACGGACATCTTCCGCGACCTCGTCGCTTACGCACGTCACGACTTCGGCGCGCCGCAGGATCCTTCGCTCGCAGAGGCGCTCCAGGAGCAGCCCCCATAGCGGGCGCCTGACTCCCCATCTCTCCCCTTCGCGGACCAGAGCCGCGTGGACGGAGACGACGAACGGCGCCCCGGTCCGGCGGGCTAGACGCTCTCCAGCTACGAACCCGAGTTCGTGACGCTGCCAGATGTAGGGGGGGTTCACGCTCGGAAGAGGTACGGAACCGAGGGATCGGTTGAGGCGCGCCACCTCCACAAGTCGCAGAGCGTCCTTCAGAGCGGTCTTGAAGACCAGCGGCAGGCGGGCGGCGATGCCTGCCCTGGGCCGGGCTTGCGGGGTACCTTGGGAGGCGGCCTGGACCTCACGCGGGTTCAGCCACCCGGCTGGGCTCAGTAGCCAGGCATGTCCGTGTCGTTCCCGCGCCGCGAGGGTCAAGCCTGCGGCGCCGAACAGCCCCGCAACTGGACGGCGGAGCCGCGTCGGGTCGAACGGCACCACGAATACCGGTCCGCTCGCCGCTCTGGCCGCTGACGGGAGACCACTCACCCGGTCGGTACGCACACCCTGGTGCTCGGCCGCGCCCGTGCCCCGCTCCCCGTCACACGCCATAGGCTTGCGGACTGCGGCCGCTAGGTGCCCCTCCTGGGAGACGCCCACGCTTAGGGTCCCTTCCTGTTCGGCTCAGCAGCCGGTGTTGAGCCGCCCGGCAGACGCTGCTCAGCCCGTGGTTGCGCTATCGCGAACGACTTCTCCCCGTCAGGGTGAATCTCCACTTTCCAGCCCTGTTCTCGCAATCTTCGGATGATTGCTGCCTCACCATCCCGATGGGCGTCGTCCAGCAGGACCGTCGCGGTGGTCACCCGCTCGCCGAGGACCTCCCAGAGCCCCCACCTCCCTCCGACGATGCCGCCAGGCGGGCCGTCACAGATCACGAGATCAAACTGATCCGGCAACGCGGGCGGGACCGCGTACCACTCGATGTCCCCGTACCGCACCAGTGGCACGTTGAGGACTGCAGGCCCCATCGCCCTGAAGAACTCCGACCTGTGCCGGATGGCGTCCGCCCAGTCAGCTTCGTGCTCCAGGCTCCACACCGGCGCTGTGACGCCAGGAGTCAGGGCCAAAGCCAGCGTGGTAAGGCCTGATCCACACTCCAGGATCGGCCCGGGGGAGGCGGCCACGTACTCGAGCGCCATCAGCAGGTATCGGTCTCCTGCCCTGAAGCTCGCATTCCCCCAGCCGATGGCCAGCCGCTGGACGGCTACCGGCGAGGGCCCTTGCCGGCGCAACTCGTGAGCACCGAGACGAAAGAGAGCTGAACGCCGAGCGGACGCGAGCGGGCGACGCACACGTGCGGGCACATAGTCTCGGATCCTGGTCACGCCTCAGAAAATCTCCATGGAGGGGGAACCACTGTCCTTACCGTCTGCTGACCGGTTCCCGGACATTGACTCGATGACTGTACGGCCGCAGGTCTGTCCTCCCAGCCTGGCAGGGGAGTGGTTGACGGGAGGATCGGTGACAGTGGAGAGTACGCGACGTCCACGAGGATGTGTGGCGGCTCCGGACGGCACGACGAACACGCCGGGACCGATACTCCCTTGCCCGCTGAGGCGGACATCTCACGCACGGGCCCAGACCTCCTCCGCCCAGTTCCACGGCGTCGGGCCGCCCAGGGACCGGACGACCCCGAGCTCCGGCGCGAGCTCCCGTCGCAGTCGGCTGATCGTCTTCTCGTCAATAGCCCAGAGCGCCGGGTCGAAATCTGACATGCGTCGCTGGGTCCAGCGACGTGCCCGGTCTTTGACCTCCGCCGACAGGAGCCGAGTCAGCGCCCGGTACCAAGACGTGCGCTGCAGCCGCGCGATCGGAGGCAGCGTGGCGCTGGCGTCGAGCGTCGTATTGGCCGTCCAGTCGAAGTCGTGGGGAGCACGTTCGGGGTCTGCACCGATGTGTGCCACGGCTTGGCGCACGGTTTCGCTGCGTCGATCCCTCAGGTGCTCGGAGTAGCGCACGAGCAGCTGCGAGCTGTCGAAGTAGTCCAGGTAGCGTTCGAGCTGAGACCCATAGCGGCTCGGCGCGAGGTAACTGTCGTCCTCTTTGATCACCCGCATCAAAGGGCGCGTCTCGCGTCCACGAAGGAGCTGATGCCGATACTGAGAGACGACTCGCTCGATCGGGTCTCGGAGCAGATAGATGAGCCTGGCGTCGGGGATCGTCGCATGGATGAGAGAAGGTGCCCTTGTGAAGATGGGGTACTTGGTGTAGCTGGTTGACGCCTCGCCCAGGAGGGCACCCTTCGGGAGCCTCCCTCAACAGCTGCGCGTACCAGGCGAGGCCCGGTCCCAATTGCCCTCCGCCACGAAGAACTCGGGCTCCTTCGGGTTCGTGATGAACACGTCGGGATGGGATGCGAGGTAGGAGGCGAGACTGCTGGTTCCGGACTTCATCGCCCCGATGATGATGAAGTCCGGGAGTCTCAGAGAATCCTGCCCCAGACCGGTCCGCATCGAAGAAGCTTGCCCTGTCATCCCTCTACGTCACCGCATAGCGGTAGGGCGTGGCGGCAGAGCGGCGCATGCGCTTCCCATCCGGCGTCCCAGAGCCTCTGACGCGGCCAGCAAAACAGTAATCCTGCCCGTGTTCGAGGTCGAGGGACGTGTGCACCGGCCTTCCGGAGGCGAATCATTTGGAGCCTCATGTGAGGCCCGCGCTCCGAAGTCAGTCCGAGCCTGGTTTGAGCGAGGACCCGTCTTCCGCGTCCGCGTTCGGCGGCTCGCCCCACTCGACATCCATGACACCGGGACCAGGGCCGTCAGGTGGGGACGGAGAGTGCTCGGTCAGCCACGTTCGGACCGCCGCGGCCACCGCAGCGTTGCCTCCTTTCAGTTCGTGGCCCGCCCCCTCGATCCACACATGCGTGACCGGGCCGGTGATGCCGGCTGAGGCGTCTTCGAGCTCGCGAGGGCTGGCGAAAGGGTCCTTGGTACCCGATATGAACAGGCAGGGTGTTGCGAGGTTGGCAAAGTGCTCCGTTCGAACCTGCTGCGGGCGCCCCGGAGGGTGGAGCGGATACGCGATGAGCACGAGTCCGCAGGCCCGGAGACCCTGGGCCACAGCCATCGAGCACATCCGCCCACCCATGGAACGGCCTCCGAGGACAACCTGATCGGGCGGTACCCCGGCCCGGGCGGCCAGGGCGCCGGCTTCCTCGATCACGCACGCCACCATTCGGGACGTCGCGTCTGGTCGTTTGCGGCCGGCCCGCCGATAAGGGAAGTCGACCCGTGCGACCGCCAACGGCGCTACGGCCGCCTCGATGGCCAGCAAGGAAGGATGGTTGCGGTCGCTGCCCGCGCCCGGCGTGAGCAGCAGAGCCCTCGGCCACGCCGCGAACCTCACGGGCCAAAACCACGCATCCCCGGACGGTACCAGCGAGGGGCGGGAACCATGCGGGGAGCAGCGCTGGAGACTGAACCACGCCTTCCGGTCACGGCGGGGAGTCGGAGATTGTCACCGTCTTTGAACCCAGGTGTCATCGGGCTGCAACATCGGGTCTCTACCCTGCCCCTCGTGTACGAGAAGAGGCATCTCGTGTACGAGAAGAGGCATGCGGAAGTGGCGGGGACGGGATCGGAGCAGAAGTGGAGAACTGCGAGCCGAAGCTATCCGAGTTGCTGAGCCGGATCGGTCCGATGGCCTGGACGCCGGGATGGCTGGGGGTGCTCAACCCGACAGCCCCCTTCCGGGGCCGCGAAGCAGGGCCCGTGGACGTCATCAGCCCGCTGGTCACCGAGTTGATCGCCTACGAGGTCGTCTCCCAACCCGACGCCGCTTGAAGTTCGTTCTGTCGCGCACATGGAGGGCCTGGACACCGAACGCGGCCGGAACCGTCGCGGCAAGTTTAGGCAGAAGGGGTTCCCAAGCCGAAAGCGCGACCTGCGCCCCGTCGCGGATCACATTCTCGAGCGCCCCTTCATGCCATTCATCGCAGCTCGAGTTCGGGCGGTAGGGGCTGCTCGTAACCGTGTAGGAAGGAAAACCGTGCCGTGAGGTCTTGCACGTCCTCGCGGACGTGGTTGGGCCAGGCGACCTCCTGACTCGTGCGATGCGGCGACTCCAACACGACGCCGGCGCAGGCCTCGAGGTAGTCGGGGTAGGGGGCGAGCCCGAATAGGTCACACAGCCGCGACAGCTCGCGTCGTGGGTCGGCGACGAGGTCCTCGTGGCGCAGGTGCAGAAGATCCTCCCCCACGTCGGCCCTCAACCGTTCGACCACCTTGTAGCGCAACGTGTAGTACTCGAGCGCTTGCTCGAAATCTCCGCCGTTTCTGCGCGCCAACGTCGCGATGTTGTCGAAAGGGTTGCGAGTCACGAGAACGATCTTGACGGGAACTCCGACGCGTGCCCTCAGTCGACGCAGTAGATCGGGATCCTCGCCGAGGCGCCCGGTGGTTTTTCCGCCCTTCTTGTCGCCGATGACCCTGATGGTGTTGTACCGACCCTGCCATTGACCGGATATCCGGTAGGAGTAGCCGGTCCAGCCGGACCCGGTTGTGGCGAAGTCTCTGGCCCGGCGGATCAACATCCCGTACAAGACCGGCCGCGGATAGCGCAGGAAAGCGAGCGCGTCGAGTTCGTGCGCCACCACGGCCTCGGGGTGGGCATCGAGCATCTGGCCCACGAGCGAGTGCCCGCTGCGTGCGTAGCCGACGAACAGGCAGAACGTCTCCACGTCCTCGAGAGCACGCAGGTGGGGAAGGACGGCGAGGCTGCCGCGTGCGGCCATGGAGGCCCTTCTGGCCATGCTGCGGATCTGCATGCTGCGACCTCCGCTGCCGCTGAGAAAGAAACCCGGGGTCATCCCCGCGGCGCCCGGAAGAGCCCGTCGATCCATTCGAGTTGGCGCCGTCGGCTCCGCCGCAACCGGTAGCGTCGCCCTTGCCCGCTCGGTCCGAGACGGGCCAAACGGAGGACGGTCGCAATTGGTCCGGGAACGGATTCGCTGTAGCCGAAAGCCTGCATCTCGCGCCGGCAGATGGCAGCGATCGCAGTGGCCTGGCGTGGGCTTAGCTGGTTGCGCCAGGCCTCGACGCGCTCGGTTGTCACCTGTCCTTGGGTGCCTTGCTTCCACCACTCCCAGGACTGGACGAAGCTTGATGACGCCCTCAAGGTGGCAGTCCCCTCGGGGCGCTCGCCATGCCGGCTCATCAGTAAGCCCTTCAGGGCTTCACGGGCCGAGTCGGGGGCCGCGACGACGTCCTCGTACCGCAGCACGAGGCAGCGATCGTGGCCTAGTTCGGTGCGGGCCTGTCGAATCAGGCGCTGGTCCTGACGCCACATCTCAGCCAAAGTGACGTGATGCTTCATCCCCCACGGCATCGCAAGATTCGACGCGATGACAGCGCGAGGGTCTCGCACGACGGCGACGACTTTCAGATCGGGATGAGCCTCGGTCAGTGGCCGCCACCAGCGAAGGTGAGTCGGGGTCTTTTCACCATAGATCTCCCCCTCACCGGCAAGGTGACGGACGAGGGCCCCGAAGAGATCGACGAGCGAGTCGCACCGCCCGCCCAACGTGTCGAGGACCACGTCGACATCGAGGTCCAGCTCCCTTGAGGTCTCCAGTGCACCGTAACGTCGCAGTTCCTCGCGCAGCGCCACCCGTCCGAGCGGCAAGCGCCGACGACGGACCAACTCCGGGACAAAGAGGCTGAAGAAGTGGGTTTCTGGTGGCATGACAACGCCTGGTAGTTCGCAGGCGAGTCGCTGCACGAGCGTCGTGCCCGAGCGGGGGGTCCCCACGATGACGAAATGGGGAGCCGGCTGTGAAGGGGAAGGTTCCGATCCAACCGTGCGCCCGCTCGCTCTGCGTGTCAGGCCGTCCCGCCTGTGCTCTCGAAGTCCACCCGTCGCCCGCCGATACGCCGGGGCGCCCGGAGACTCGCCTGTCGAGCTGCCGAAAGACTGTGCCACGGGGTCAGCCAACTCCATGCTCCGGAGCGGGTGCTGGTGGAAACTGCGCGAGGTCCCGGTTGGCTGTGTGGGGTTCGAGGCAGCCTCGCGCTTCGAGCGCCTCGACGAGGTGCAGTGCCCGCGCGTCCCAAGATGTCGCGCGTTCGGCGGTGGTGCGGGCGTTCTTCCCCATCAACTCGCGCAGGACTGGGTCCTGAGCCAGACGCTCTATGGCGGCTACGACGGCTGATGCATCGTTGGTCGGGACGAGGAGTGATTCGACGCTGTCTCGGACAGTCTGGGCGACCTGACCGACCCGTGCAGCCACTACCGGCCGCCCGCACCCCAGATATTCATACAGCTTCAGTGGCGAATAATGGAACTCGTCTGAAGACGCGAGCAGCAGGCAGACGTCGAAGCTGCGGATCCAGCGCGGCACGTCTTTCGGTGCAGCGGGTCCCACCAGCCGGATCTGATCTGGTAGGGCCCGCGCCTGCTCCGCCATCTCGTTGTGGAGGGGCCCAGTGCCCACCAGGCAGAGGATGGCTTGGGGCACGCGCTCGCGTAGGCCTCTGGCGACGTCTGCGACGAGCTCCAGGCCATGGAAGGGACGAAAGCCTCCTACCCAGCCCACCACCAAGCGGCCGTCGAGACCGTGCAAGCGACGCAGGTGCTGGTCGGGCTCCCCGGGGGAAAACGCGTTCAAGTCCACCCCGTTTGGGATCACGACCCGCTGCTGCGGATGAATGCCGAGCCTCCCGAGCTGGCTGTCGACGGCATCCGAGACGGAGGCGACGAGGTCCGCCCGGCGGGCAATCCGCAACTCGCCAAACCGCTCCACGAACCGCCCGAACAGGGGGCGTGGCAGCCCCCAGGCCTCCTCCTCCTGCACCTCAAGCGCCTCGACACGAAGGACCAGAGGGGCGCCCACTTGTTGAGCGAGCGCCACGCCGCAACTATGGAAACGGTGGTGGAACTGCACCACCAGGCGGTAGCCGCGTGCTCGTAGGAGATCCCCGCGGGCGCGCATCCGACGGGCCTGCCGCCAGATGCGCAGGTCGCCGAGGAGCAGCCGTGAGCTGACGGGCAGGCGTCTCACCGCCGCCCGGGCAGGGCTGGACGAGAATGCCTCCTGGACGGCCTCCTCCTCGACCTGATCGGGGCTGAGCAGACCGCTGGGTGTGAGGACGTCAGCGCCTCCCAGCAGGAGGCCGAGCGCTCGTGCCAGATGCGCTGCCGCAAGCCACTGCGAGTGAACTGTGGCGGACCGTCCCACCGAACTGGGCAGCACGACGAGAACGCCTCCTCGTTCCCCCGCAACCGTCACGGTGCTCTCCTGCAACGACACGAAGAAGCGGAGGGCTCACGAGAGCCGCCGCTGCGGAAATGTCCCATATGGCCTCAAAGAGTAATTGTAGAGTTACCCTAAGTCGAGTGACGTGTGCCCCTCGTATCCCAGGCGGACCGTGGTGGCCTTCAGCTGGGGGATGATCCTGCCGATCTCGTGCGCTCGATCGCGCCACTTCTCAGGACGCGGCGGGGAAACCGCGCCCACGGGGTGCTCGTTCAGGTGGCGGGCCCTGTCGAGGACCCTCTCACTGGGCGGCAGGTCGAATCGCTCCAACAGGCGGCTTACCTCGAGGACAGGTTCGGCGACCAGACGTTCGAATGCCACTTCCACCCAGGAGCCTGCGGGGAGGTACTGGCGATCAACGAGGGCCGTCTCGTTCGAGCGGACGTATTGCAGGGCCGCCACCTCGGCAAACGAGGAGCGGGCTCGCTCGCGCCACCCCGGCGGCAGGATGTAGCTCCACAGCCGTCCCCGGTACTCCGCCAGGTCGAGCGCCGTCGGCAGGCGATACGAGATCCCCCGACGGGCTTGCCAGCCCTCGATGAGGGAGCTGACTGTGTCCGGGCCGTCGCGCTTGATGAACACGAAGGTGGCGTCCGGAAACAGCGCGGCAAGGTAGGGGAGCCGCAACACGTTCTTCGGGGTCTTGTCGATGAAGCGCAGACCCTGGGAGATATGGCGGATGGCGGTGTAGAGGTAGCCACGCTCGCCTGCTGCAATGTCCTCCGCGGTGGCCCTGTCGGACGCCCATCCCTTGCGGCGGGGGTGCTGATAGTTGCTCCAGAGTATGTGGCCCTCTCCGGTCAGGCCCTGCAGGGCCTCATGACGACGGAGCAGATCGAACAGCATGCTGGTGCCGGAACGGGGGCAGCCCACGAGGAAGACCGGTGCCCGGGGCGGCTCATTGAAGCCCTGTCGTGCGGCGAGAGTCTGCAACCGCAGCATCGCCGCGCGCCTGCGGGCCGCTTGGTGCAGGAAGGCCAGGTGCGTGCGTGCGTCCTCCACCTGTTTACGACGACTGCGGGTAGCACACACCAGTACACCCCGTTGTGCCATGAGGGGACGAGCGCACCCACCTCGCCGGCGAGGGTCGCTCTTACGACCTACGGTGAGGTTAGATGTACAAATGGTCAGCTACGAGTGACGTGCGTCACATGCGACGAAGCAGGCGTAGCCTGTCACCCCCCGCCCCAGCCCTGGTCCTCGGGCTCACCGTCCTGCGGTCTGGGCTTGTCATGGCGCATCTGCTCCATCCACTCCTGTGGTCGTCGCGCCAGGCGGGAGAGCCAGCGGCGCAGAAGGTTGCGGCTCCCCCCGTGACGACGCACGATGAGGAAGGGAGTGGAGGACCGCTGGGCCAGCTCCTCGCGAATGTCGCCGATGGACTCCTGATCATCGAGCCAGTGGTCACTGACCCCCATGACAAGGAAATCGTTGTGGGTCGCTCGCCGTGCTATGACCTCCGCAACGTCTCCCTCGACCGGCAGCGCCTTCGTCCACACTCCGCTGCGCTCGTATGCGTCCGCGGCCTGCTGTGCGAGTTGGGAGTCACCTTCCGCGGATCCTGGGCCGATCAGGGTCACTTCAGCATTCGCGGAGGCGCCCAGCCGGAGAGCGAGATCGAGGCCGGCGTCCTCGTGAAAGCCGCCACCATACGGCACGAGAATCCGGGCACGGTCGGGCAGCGCCATCGTCAGCCGATCCGGGGCGAAGAGCACCGCCACGTCGGCCTCGGCGTCGCGCAGCACGTCGCCTACGGTGCCTCCGAACAGCCGGTCGCCGAACACCGCCCGGTGGTGCCGAGAAGTACGAGGCCCGCCTCGCGTTCGTTCGAGACGCGAGCGATCGTGTCCCCGATCGCCGAGGACGACACGACTAGCGGGACCGCCTGAAGCCCTCTCTCCTCGATCTGAGTGACCAGGGGACGCAGGCTGTCCGCAGCCTGCTCTATGAGGGACTCCTGCACGAAAGGTGTCATGGTGTAGCCCGACCCCGGAGGTTGGACGACGCGCAGGAGCGTGATCCCTGCCTGCTCAGCCTCGTGGCCGACGGCGAGCATGCTCGCCACCCGGGCAAGCTCGCCGGCAGTGTTGGGGTTGACAACAGGGACGAGGATGCGCCGCCTCGGCGGGGGGACGGCGGCTTCACCCTCCTCGGCCGCCTGCTCCGCGAGCAACTGTCTCTGCAGGTCGCGAGGGTAATGAAGGGCGAGCAGTGGCTCGGTCATGATGGTCGTGACAACCGCCATGATCACGAGCATGGCGAAGAGGGTCGACGGCAGAACACCGAGCTGCAGGCCGACGTTGAGGATGATGAGCTCGGTCAGACCCCGGCAGTTCATGAGCACACCGAGAGCGGACGACTCCCGCCAATTGAGGCCGACCACCCGAGCCGCCAGCGTCGTACGGCCCCACTTGCCGGCAATCGCCACGACCAGGACGAGCAGAGTGAGCAGCCAGAGCTGGGGCGAGCCGATGCGGCCGATCTCGGTCCGCAGCCCGCTGAAGGCGAAGAAGATCGGTAGGAGGAAGAGCACAGCGAAGTGTTCGACCTTCTCGGTGACCTCCCGCACGAAGGCCGGTCGATGTGGCATGACCGCTCCGAACAAGAACGCCCCGAAGATGACGTGAATCCCGATGCGGTCGGTTATGAGCGCGCTGAGGATGATCCCGATGAACAGCGCGGCCAGGATCCCGGCGCTGAGCCGGCCACGCTCCTCGTGGTAGCGAGCCAATCGCTGCATGAAGAGACGGACGCCGTAGATCATGAAGACGATGAACGCGAGGGACAGGGCGATCGTCACGAGGGCACCGGGCGGCGCCGGTTGCCCGTGCGATCGTCACGACAACCGCGAGCATGCACCATGCGGTGACATCGTCCACCGCCGCGCAGGTGAGGGTCACGGCGCCGAGCTTCGTCTGTAGAGACCGCGCTCGGTCAGGATCCGCGCGAGCACCGGGAAGGCCGTGATGCTCATCGACGCGCCGATGAACAGTCCGAACGAGGTGAATCGCCCCTCACCAGAACCCAGCATCGGGAAGAGAACCAGGGCGAGCGCCACACCGGAAAGAAACGGGACGATGATGCTGGCGTGGCTGACCCATACCGCGGCGTGTCCCCTTCCGCGGATGAGGCGGATGTCGAGTTCGAGGCCCACGAGGAACATGAACAGGATGAGGCCCACGTTCGCCAGGAGATCGAGGAAAGGCATGATCTCCGCGGGGAAGAGGACCTCCTCAAACGGGGCCACACTGCACCGAGTGCCGAGGGGCCAGCAGGATTCCGGCGATGATCTCGCCGATCACCTGAGGCTGGTTGATCTTTCCATGGCAGCGCCGACCAGCCTCGCGGCGACGATGATGACGCTGGAGGCGAGCAGCAGCCGCCACAGCACGTTCGGCACCGCCGCCTACGGCCCCGCCGCCTGCCTCCTCAGGTGGAGGCGCCCGCAGGCCCCGGCCGACGGTGAGCAGGAACTGCAACGCGAGGAGAATGCTGACGACGAGCGCGGCGTAGAGGATTGCGATCCTCCTACGGTTGCCGCTACCGAAACGCTCGGAGGCGCCTCCTTGCCTGCACCGGCCTGCAGCTCGGCCTCTGCCAGGTCGTGGGTCTCCGGACGCCTGTCGCGTCCTCCTCTCCCCATCTGGCATCCTCAGGTCAATGCGGATCTCTGCGACGCCAGTTCGGGTAGTGCCGAAGACGAGTGAACGGGCGAGGCCATCTCTGGGCCTCCTGGCCTGCCGCCCGCGCCCCGGCCTACCGCCCGGTAATCAGAGGAGGCGGATCCGCTTGGTCCGGCGGGTCGACGAGACCGAGGCGCATGGCTTTGGCGACCGCCTCGAGCCGGGATCCGACGTCGAGCTTGCCGAGCAGGTTGCGGACGTGCGTCTGCACCGTTTCGGCGCTGATACCGAGCGACTGGGCGATCGTGCGGTTCGTCTCCCCCTGGGCGAGGAGGGCAAGGACCTCCCGCTCTCGCGGCGAGAGGCTATCGCCGAGGAGCCGCGCGTACCAGTGGCGGTCGCGTGCTGCTGCCAGCGCTTGCAGACACCTTGCGGAGTCGGTCGCTGCGAGCAGGCTGGCTCCACCAGCGATGGTCCGAACGGCGGAGATGAGCTCGACTATTTCCACTGTCTTGTGAAAGACGGCCGCTGCTCCCGCCTCGATCGCCCGTCCGAGCTCGACGTCGTCGAGCAGTCCGGTGAGGACGAGGCAGGCCGTCGTGGGACTGTTGCGCCGGATGTCTGCCAGGGCGTCTATTCCGTCGGCTCCTGGGAGATCGAGGTCGACGATCGCAACGTCGGGCCGGCGTTCGGCTGCGGCCTCGCCTGCCACGTCCCCTCTGCCGACGTGCGCGACAACCGTGAGGTCATCTTCGAGGGCCATGACGGCCTCGAGCGCTTGCCGGAAGCTGGCGTGGTCTTCGACGAGCATGAGCGTGATCATGAGGCCAGCTTCACCTCGATGACGACCCTCGCGCCGGTGCCTGCTGCTTCATCCACCGTCTCGATTCGCAGTGAGCCATCATGAGCTTGCGCTATACGCGAGGCCACATACAGCCCCACGCCCCGGCCCTCCGTCTCCCTTCCACTCACACCACGGGCGTAGCGGCGCAGCACCCGCTGACGCTCCTCTCCGGGGATGCCGGGACCTTCGTCGCTGATGGCCAATTGGTAGCGGCCAGTGTCGAGGATGTGCCCCTCGATCGTGATCGGACTGTCCGCTGGCGAGTATCGAATGGCGTTCCCGAGGACGTTCCGCAGAGCTTGGCCGAGTCGAACGGGATCCGCTTCGACGAGGGCGTCACTGCACTGCAGCGACACGGAATGGCCGTCGGGGATGCCTTGAGCAAAGCGGACAAGGTCCTCGAGGATCGGGCGGATGCGTACCGGTCGGAGCTGGCAGCGGAACTCGCTCAGCTCGAGGTCGCGGAGTTCTTCCATGCGGGCCACGAGTTCCATGAGCCGGTTCGCCTCCGCCTTTATGCCCAAGATCGCTTGCCTGCGTCTGTCGGCTGCTGTCGACGTCTCGAGCACGTGGGAATACGCCCGGATGGTGGCGATCGGTGTGGCGAGTTCGTGGGAGACGATGGTGCGGAAGTCATGCTCGTGCTCAGCGAAGGCGCGCAGGTCCTCGAGCAGGGCCTGCTGGCTGCGCAGGTCGCGCTGCTGCTCTTGGAGTGCCACCGAGCGGCTGCGGTACAGCCGCTTCAGCTGAACGAAGGCACCACCGACCAGCAGCAGAAAGGACACAAACCTCAGCGGGTCCGCGGTTGTGAGAATCGGACCGAGGAACGCGGGATAGAGGATCTCGTGGATCTGGGCGAACACCTGGACGATGAGCGCCAGGGACAGCCAGATGTACTCCGGGGCGAGGTTGCGCAGATAGAGCCGACCGGCGAGGCCCGCCCCGACCGCGAACAGCGCGGCGGGCGCCAACTGCAGGAAGATGTGGAGTTCAGGCCCGGTCACGACCACCGCCGGTGCGAGCGGACTACCGGTGATGTGCACATGGGTCGGCAAACGGCTTGCCATCACGGCGAGCCCGCCCTCGACGAGTGCGAGCAGGCCGAGTCCCAGTGCGAGGTAGCGGACGAGCCCCATGCGGGGCCGTTCGAGCCCAACGCAGACGAACAGGGCGCTGATCACCCACCGGGCGGCGACCCAAGGGTAGAAGGCGAGCTCGTGGCTCGGTGTGACCTCGTTCGCGGCGAACACGGGAAGCACACCGAAGAATCCGTTCGAGACCGCGAGCACGGTGAGGGCGGCCGCAAACGCGTTGCGCGCCGGCCTCACGTCGATCTCGTTCGGCACGGCGAGTATGAGAGCCGCGAACAACACCGCCCCGGCGCCGGCAAGCTCGAGGAGCGGGCGCAGGTTCGGCAAGAAGAGCGAGAGCCGAAGCCCGGGGCTGACGAGCGTGGCGATGGTGAGACCGGCCCCCAAGGTCAGAGCCGCAACCTGAGCGACACGCAAGAGAAGGCGGTGACGCGGCAGGGCGGGCCCCGGGGCCCACGCCTCAGCCCTCCGGTGTGACATGTTGGTTCCGGTCACCCATGCTCATTCAGCTCCGACTGTGCCGGTAGTGGCCGCTCTGCGACGGTTCCCACCCATACCGGTCCTCGACTCCCTCGCGGATCCTTTGGCACGGCTGCTTTTCGCCTCACACGATCCTCGCCCACATTCTCGTATGCCTGGGCGGGCCGTGCTCCGGCCCGACTCCGGGGGGCGGCCCCGACAAGCGTTGCAGCGCCCGACCCGCGGACGCTCGCAGGCCTCGGACGTCTTCCGGCCCGGCTATCCGTGATGCCCGGCCTGCCTAACTGATGGACGGGTGACATATGTGACTGGTGACCCAGTACACGCAATAATGACAACGTGCCCAACACCGGGACTCCCAATACCGGGACGTACGACGTCCGACCGCGCGACGGACCTGCTCGCCTGCAGCAGCAGCTCGGAGCCGCGCTGGCCGAACTGTTGCGACCCGGGACATATGTGGGGGCAGCCCGGGAGACTCTCTTCGCGCTCGTGCACGCCGCTGTGCATCCATTGGGGCTCTTGTCGGTGGAGGCACTTCAGGACGCCTTGGATGCCGAACGGGCGGTGGAGGCCATAGACCAGCGGCTCGCGCCGTCCACCGCGGCGATGCCTATCCTCCTCCTGCACGGCTACGTCATGAACCACAGCGCCTTCCTGGTCATGCGCCAGGCGCTGACGGAGGCCGGCTTTCGGCATGTGCGTGCCTTCAGCTATCCACAGTTCACGCACGGTGTCCCAGAGATCGCGCGAATGCTCAAGGTCGAAGTCGAGCGTGCGCTCGAAGCCGCCGGTGCGGAGAGGTGCAGCATCGTGGGCCACTCTTTGGGTGGGATCGTGGCCCGCTACTACGCCCAAGTCCTGGGAGGGGAGAATACGCTCGATACCGTGGTCACATTGGGCACGCCGCACATGGGCACGTACGCGGCACACTTCGGCGTCGGACCGGTGGCGATGCAGCTGACCTATCAATCGCCGTTCCTGAACGAGCTGAGACGAACGACTCGACCCAGCAGCGTCCGCTACATCTCCTATTACTCCGACCTGGACTTGTTCGTCGTGCCGGCGATCAGTGCGAAGTTGACGGACCCCTCGTTGCAGGCGACGAACATTCGTGTCCGCGACATCGGCCATCTGTCAATGCTGCTCTCGGGTGAGGTGGTGCAGAGCGTGGTCGATTATCTCGCCCACCCGGAACGCAGCCGGCCGACTACCAGGAGCTCAGCCGCCCCGGCCTGAAACCGTAGCGCGCTTCGTGGGCCAAGATCTGCCAGTTCAGACCGTGCAGCTGCTCAGCGGCTGTCCGACAAGAATCGGCGCAACCGCTGCACAGCGAGGTGGAGATTTGCGAGCGGCACGTACTCACCGACCTGGTGAGATTGGCTCGTCAGCCCTGGCCCGTAGTTCAGCGCTGGCACCCCCGCCGCACTGAAGCGCGCCACATCCGTCCACGCCTGTTTGCCCGCGACCCGTGCGGCTGCTGCCCTCCGGAAGGCACCTACGAGGGGGGAGTCGAGGAGGGGCGGCGCGGGAGGTGCCCGGTCGACGACCTCTACCGCCCCACGGCCCCCAACCCATGCCCGCAACTCCGCTTCCGCCTCGTCCAACCCTCGATTGGGGGCAAAGCGGTAATTGAGGTTCACGTTGAAGCGGCCTGGGACGAGGTTGCGGGCATTGTCCGTCCAGGCCTGGGTTGCGGTCAGCACCTCCCGATAGAGGATGCCGTCGACGTGTACATCGACTGGCGAGCGTCGGTGGATCTCAGCCAGCGTCTCACCGGCCTTGGTCAGCGCGTTATCGCCGCTCCAGGGACGCGCGGAGTGTGCCTGCCGTCCCAGGAATGTCAGCCGGGCGTGCAGCCCGCCGAGGCAGCCAAGGTGGACCTCGAGATCCGTCGCTTCGAGCACTATGGCGAGGCCGGCTTCCTTGAGCCAGGGGACGGCGCTGAGCACTTCCGCGAGTCCGTTGCGTTCCTCGGGACCTTCCTCGCCGGAGTAGAGGACGAGTACCGGCGCGTATGGTGACAGGGACCGCAGGGCCGTGTCGCGGAACACTGCCTCGGCGACAACGATGCCTCCCTTCATGTCGGAAGTGCCGCGACCGACCACGATCACACCATCAGGGCGCCGCTCGATGCGGGGCGTGGCGTCAGCCTCCGTGGGGGGTACGACGTCGAGGTGTCCCACGAGCAGGACCAGGGGGCGCTCGTCTGGCTCCCCGACGATCAGGTTGTCGCCGACCCGCACGAGTGCTTCGTCGGCGTACTCGTCCGCCAGCGCATCCGCGAGTGGGGCCTCCTGACCGGTCACGCTGAGGTAGCCGCAGAGCTCGACGAGACGGGCTGCGAGGTCGAAGCCAGGAAGTTCCTCGTCGGCTGTCCTCACACCTGGACCTGGAAATCCCGCAACACCTCGTTCAGAGTCGTCTTGCGGTCCGTGGACTCCGTCCGCTCACCGACCACGAGGGCGCAGGGCAACTCGTAGGTGCCGGCGGGAAAGCTCTTCGGCCGTGTGCCAGGTACCACTACCGCACGAGCCGGTACCCGTCCCCGGTAGGTCACGGGCTGCGATCCCGTGACGTCGATGATCGGGGTGGACGAGGTGATGACCGTGTTCGCGCCGATCACCGCTTCCCGACCGACGAGCGTCCCCTCGACGATGACACAGCGGGAACCGATGAAGGCACCGTCCTCGATGATCACCGGTCGCGCGGACAGCGGCTCGAGCACCCCTCCTATCCCAACCCCGCCCGAGAGGTGCACGTCGCGGCCGATCTGTGCACAGGACCCCACGGTGGCCCACGTGTCGACCATGGACCCGGCCCCGACCCGGGCACCGATGTTCACGTAGCTGGGCATGAGGACGACGCCTCGTTCGAGGAACGACCCGTATCGCGCCACCGCCGGCGGCACGACCCGCACTCCGGCTGCCGCGAAGCCCTGCTTGACCGGGATCTTGTCGTGATACTCGAACGGCCCGACCTCCATGACCCGCATCTGCGCGACGGCGAAATAGAGGAGGATCGCCTGCTTCACCCAGTCGTGCACGGTCCACTCGCCGTCAGCCTCCTGGCTCGCAACCCGCACCTGGCCCTCGTCGAGCAGGGTGAGCGTGTCGTGGACGGCACGTTGCACTTCCGAGGCTCTCCAGGCATTGCCAGCGGCCTCGTATGCCTCACGTATCGTCTCTCGAAGGTCGTCGGTCAAGGGCAGGTCCCTCCCACCTTCGGGCGACGCTCGCCTCGGCCCGTGGCACGTCGAACGCTACCCGCTCTGGTTCACACTGGGAGCCTGCCTGCGAGCAGGGCTTCGTTCCAGCGTTCCACTGCCGCAGCGCATTCCGAGACGGTCGGCGAGAGGGCCAGCCGCACCCATCCGGCCCCGCTCGGACCGAACGCCCGCCCTGAGGAGGCGAGGATGCGCTCGTGAAGCAGCGCCTCCACGTAGCCGACGTCGTCGCCCCGCGGGGCGCGGAACCAGACGTAGAAGGTGGCCGCACTGCCCGAGACCTCCAGCCCGATGCCTTTCAGGAAGGGCAGGACGATCGCGCGCTTCTCGGCGAAGACGCGTCGGCGTGCCTCGACGTGTTCCTGGTCCGACCATGCCGCCACCGCCGCCGCCTGGACGAAGGTCGGAGAGGCGGTTCCGACGTTGGGACGGAGCAACCTCAGCCGGCCGATGAGTTGGGGGTCACCGACCACGGCGCCACAGCGGTAGCCCGTCATCCCCGAGCGCTTCGACAGCGACACGAAGGCGAGAACCCCGGTCAGGTCGCCGTCGAGGGCTTCGAGGATAGAGGCGGGAGGGGAGTCGAACCAGATCTCCTGGTAGCACTCGTCGGAGCAGATCAGGATGTCATGGGTGCGGGCGGTCTCCACCTGTCGACGGTAGTAGTCGACGTCGACCGCGGCCCCCGTGGGATTGTGGGGATAGTTCACCCAGGCGATGCAGGCACGCTCGAGCTGCCGTGATGCCAAGGAGTCGAGTTCGAGACGCCAACCGCGGTCGGAGGTGAGCGTCACCGGGTCAGATTCCCCGCCTGCGAACAGGGTTCCGCGTTCGTACACCGGATACCCGGGCTCCCCCCATAGGACGTGGCGCCGCGGCCCGTGGGGATCGATGACCGCCAGCGGCAGGTGGAAGATCGCCTCCTTACTGCCGGCGCTCGGCATGATGTGCGCATCGGGCTCGACGGAGACCCCGTGACGACGTTCCAGCCACGCGGCGATGGCCTCGCGCAGTTCCCGCCGGCCGGCCGCAGTCGGATAGCGGCTGACCGGCGGCACGGACTCGACGAGCGCACGGCGAATGAACGCCGGCGTCGGCTCGACGGGGTCACCTATCGAGAAGTCGTAGAAAGGCCCGCCCTCAGCCCGCAGAACCTGGGCGAGCTCCTGCAGGGGTGCGAGCGGGTAGTCGCCGAGGCGGTCGAGGGCGGGGTTCGAGGTGACCATGGCCGGGAGGGTACGCGAGTGTGAGGAAGAGGCCGAAAAGGTTCTCCGAGCGGTTCCGGGGCGACAAGCTGCATTGCGCTGCCCCGCCTGTGAGCCGCCCCACGGTGGCAGGCCTACTGCCGTGTAATCTGAGGCCGTGGAAGATCGCCGTACCCTCCTCGTGCGCATCTCCGGACGCGACCAGCCGGGTATCACTGCTGCACTGTTGAGTCTGCTCGCCGCGGACGGTGTCGACGTCGACGACATCGAGCAGGTCACGACCCGTAACCGGCTCACCCTCGACGTCGTCGTGGCGTTGCCGGAGAGCGATGTAGCGCTGAAGGACCTGCTCTTTCTCGGCTGGGAGCGGGGACTCAGCATCGACTTCGAGGTCGTCGAACCGAGTGTGGCGCAGCCGCTCTTCCGCCATGCCCTCACCGTGATCGGTCTTCCCCTCACCACAGCTGCACTCGCTGCCGTGGCGGGAGAGATCGCGGCCGCGGGCGCGAACATCGATCGCATCACCAGGCTGTCCCGTCACCCGGTGGTCAGCTACGAGCTGGTCGTCTCCGGCGGAGACGTGGACGGCCTGCGAGCGCGTCTCGTGGCCGTATCGGCCGAGCAGGGCATCGACATTGCCGTGCAGCGCGAAGGCCTCGAGCGGCGTGCGAAGCGGCTGGTGGTCATGGACGTCGACTCGACTCTCATCCAGGATGAGGCGATCGAACTGCTGGCGCGTGAGGCCGGACGCGAGGATGCCGTCGCAGTCATCACCGAGCGCGCCATGGCTGGGGACATGGACTTCGAAGCTGCGCTGCGGGCGCGGGTCGAACTGCTCGCGGGTCTCGACCTCGCAAGCGTCGAGCGGGTGCGGGAACGTCTCCGCCTCACACCGGGAGCGCGCACGTTCCTCCGCACACTCAAGAGATTGGGCTATCGACTGGCGCTGGTTTCGGGCGGGTTCACCGTCTTCACCGATGTGCTGCGGGCCGAGCTCGGCATTGATCACGCTTTCGCCAACCAGCTCGAGGTCGTCGACGGTCGACTGACAGGACGTCTCGTAGGGCCGATAGTCGATCGCGTCCGCAAGGCCGAGATCCTCGAGGATGTCGCCGGCCGCGAAGGGGTGCCGCTCGAGCAGGTCGTGGCGATCGGTGACGGGGCGAACGACCTCGACATGCTCGCCCGGGCCGGTCTCGGCATAGCGTTCAACGCCAAGCCGATCGTGCGTGAAGCCGCGGACACAGCCGTCTCCGTGCCCTACCTCGACGCAGTCCTCTTCGTCCTCGGTATTCGCCGCGACGATATCGACCTGGCCGATGACGAGGAGAGTGGCCCTCACGGGCTGGCCACCGTTACCGGAGACGCCAGGCCCGGCGTCTAGCTCCGTGGCTGCAGATCGCCCTATTGCCGCGCCGGGAAGAGCTCATCGAGACGGTGGAGGAGGTCATCGCCGAGGCGCAGATCGGCGGCAGCCGCGTTCTCGTCGACCTGCTCGGGCCGGCTGGCGCCGAAGATCGCGCCCGCCACTCCGTCGCTGTGGAGGGTCCACGCGAGGGCGAGTTGAGCCGGGGTGGCCCCGATCTCCGCCGCTATCTCCACGAATCGCTCGACCTTGTGAAGAGCTTCCTCATCCAGCAGTCGGTCCATGAAGCGACGATCGCCGCTCGCCGCCCGGGAGCCGGCCGGGAAATCACCGTGCCGGTACTTGCCGCTGAGCACGCCCTGGGCGAGCGGGCTGAACACGACCTGGTCGAGCCCGTACTCCCTGCAGATCGGCAGTACCCGCTTCTCTATGCCGCGTTCCAGCAGCGAGTACGGGGGCTGGTTGCTGATCGGTCTCGGCACGTTCAAGGCGTCAGCGAGCAGGCAGGCTGCGACGATGCGTTCCGGCGGCCAGTGGGACACGCCCCAGTACAGGATCTTTCCGTTCGCGACGAGATCCCCCATGGTCCGCACGATCTCCTCGGTGGGCGTCTCCTCGTCGTAGCGGTGGCACTGGTAGAGGTCCACGTAGTCGGTCCGCAACCGGCGCAGTGAGGCGTCGATGGATTCCGTGACGTGCTTTCGGGAGAGTCCCCGGTCGTTCACATCGTCACTCATGGGGAAGTACACCTTCGTCGCGAGCACGATGTGGTGACGCTCGCGACCGGTCAGGAACTCGCCGACGACCTGCTCCGCTCGGCCGGAGTTGTAGACATCCGCCGTGTCGATGACGTTGACACCCGAGTCCAGCGCGAGACCGAGGCAGCGACGGGCTACCTCGTCGCTCACGGCGCGCCCCACCGTCAGCCAGGTGCCAAAGCAGAGGACGCTCACCTTCAGCCCGCTATGACCGAGGCGTACATAGCGCACAACCGCTCCTATCCCGCCGATGAGTAGCGGCTCCCCATCTGGCTGCCACCCTTGGCGCCTCGCCCCGCCAAGAGTGGCTCGACCAGGATCACGACACTGACGGGAGAACTCCGGGGACAATAGGCGGCTAGGATGGATGCTGTTGCACAACTCGAGGCTCCAGCAGGAGTCGTCTCCCCAGCGACCAGCACGTTTCGCTTCCGCCGCCGTCTCAGACCTCGTCGCACCGGAGAGCAGCGTGTCCCGAGTCACCGTCTACCACCTGACTGCCCCTGCTCGGCTCCCGCTCATCGAGAAGGAGGGCCTACGCACGCGAGCAGATCTCAGTAACCGACTCGGCCCCCCCGGAGCCGAGGACGAGGCGGCCCCCGGACGCTACGCCCACGGGCGGCGGGTATCCGCCTACCTCTCGCTCGAGCATGCGCAGGCGCGGGCAGGGGAACTCGGACCCGGGCTCGTGACGTTCACAGTCGACCCTGAAAAGGTCATTGCCGCGCCCTCCTCGGCCCGGCGCGGAGCCCCCGCCGCCTACTGGGCGTCCGCCCGCGTACTGCGTGACTGGCTCGACGAGGGCTCTCCTCCCGACGACCTCGAGGTGCACCAGAATGTGCCGGTCCGGGCCAAGCACGTGCGTATCCAACCGGCCCTGCTCGAACCTGACGACCTGGGGGACTACGCGTCTCTCGTCGCCGCTGTCGCCGACGCGGACCGGCTCTCCGCCAAAGCGCTCATGCACCTGGCCATTATCGCGAGCGGTGGCGACTTCGAGTCACCCGAGTTCCTTGCCGCGGTGACCCTGGCCTGGCGGGCGGAGCCTGACCCTGAGTCGCTGGCACGAGAGCTCATGGAAACCGGTGCCGACAAGGTTGCCTCGGCCGCTCTCGCCGAGTACGGGGCGACGGCCCCGGAGGCGGCCCAGCGTCTGCGTGACACCCTCGAGCAGACCCGAGTCTGGTCTGAGGAGCAGGGGCTGGAGCCAGGTCGGGGACTGCTCTTGGGCAGCTCGAGCGTGCTCGAGGGCCTGACGGCCGCCCAGGTGTAGATGCTCAGAGGGTGACGATGCCGATGTTCGTGACGCTCTTGCTTCCCTCTGTGTCGACCTCGAAGCGTACGCGCTGACCGAGGCGCAACTCGCGCAAGCCTGACTTCGCGAAGGCTTCACGGTCGACCAGCAGCTCGTTCAGCGCGTCGTCGAGTACGACCGCCGTCTTCGTCATGGGGTCGAAGCTCTTCACGGTTCCCTGAGGCAACCATCGACCTCCGTCTCGCAGGCGCAGGATAATGTCGGTCGCCGGCCCCTGGTCACTGCGGCGGGTGGGGCGGGATAGCCTCGATCGGGAGAGGCCGGAGAGCGAGGACACCCGTGGTCGATGATCGCAGGTCGCAAGGGAGCCGGGCACGTAGCGAGTCGGAGCGCAGCGGCGCGCGGGAGGCGGCGCCGACTGAACCTGCTGTCGCTCATCGCACGCCTTTCACGCAACAAGTCGGCCGGGTCATCGTGGGGGTCGCTGCGGTTCTGTTTCTCGTCTTCGCGTTCGTGAACAGCCAGCGGGTCACCTTCGATTGGATCTTTGGCGAGACGGAGGCGATGACGACCCCGGAAGGAGTCATCGGCGGCGTTCCCCTGATCGTGCTCCTGCTCGGTGCCTTCCTCCTGGGCGCCGTGGTAGGTGCCGGGCTGCTCTGGCGTACCCAACGGACCATCCAGGCTCCCGCAAGACCGCGCCGTACCAGCCGCCCGTGAGGGCGCGACGCAGGAGCGATGCGAGAGGAACCGCCTCAGGACTCCGGGAGACCGAGGAGCGTCTTGGCTTGCTTAGGACGCGACGGAGGCCCGGACGAGTTATGGCAGTGACGGAGCTATCCACTGAGCGGCACGACACGGCCAACGGTGAGATCATGCCCGGAACGGCAGCACGAACTGGACGCGTCCGTTCGTGACGAGAAGGGATCAGGGCTTTGGAGTGGGAGCCGTTCATCCGCCTCATCGCTGCGGCCGGGTTCGCGGGCGCGATCGGCCTGGACCGTGAGCTGCGAGCGAAGCCGGCGGGGCTACGGACGAACATCGTAGTGGGCGTGGCGGCTGGAGCTTTCGCCTACGCCGGACTGAACTCCTTCCCCGCGGGGGATCCCAGCCGGGTGGCCTCGCAGATCGTGTCAGGGATCGGGTTTCTGGGTGGGGGGGCCATCTTCGCCGCCGGCGGCAGGCCACACGGTCTGACCACGGCCGCTGCATTGTGGGGCTCGGCGGCCGCCGGTCTGGCCGCGGGGGTGGGGGACTACATGACGGGCTTTGCCCTCGTCGCCGTCACCGTCCTCGCGTTGTGGCCCTTGGACTGGGTGGCAAGCTCACTGCTCGCCAGCCGCCGTCGCACTGACATGCGTCTCGCCGTGGTCGTCCGCGATCTCGCCGCAGCGAGCACGGTCCGGGCCCTACTGCACGAAGCCGGGGTTCGCATCGACCATCTGGACATGCGCCCCTTCGGCGACGAGCATGTCGCCGTGGAGCTGGCGGTGCACGCCACCCGCCCGCAGCTGGCCGGGGCCATCGCCGCTCTGCGGGTCAGGGATGACGTGCTGTTCATATCGGAGGAGGCTGTTCCCGGCGAGGAGGGAGCGGCCATCGAACGCTGACCCTGCCCACCGAAGCGTCGTGGTGGTCGGCCCAGCACTTCATCGACGGGCCTACCACCTTCAACGGGCAGTCTCGAGGCGTGGGCCAATGCACTGGAGGAAGCCCGCGGTTGCGGCGCCGACATGACCCTGCGACAGAGCCCGCAGGTCCGACCACGTGTCGACGTCGTGGCGAAAAGCGGCGCGATCAATCGTTGCCGTCTCCAATGCTCTCGCAGCGGCGAGATGCAGGTGCCGGGCCGCCGAACCCGCCCCGAATGCGCTGGGGACCGCCAGTGGTGGGCGACGCAGCAGCGTGGCGGTGCCCCCGTCCCAAGTGGGGGCTACGACCACCGGTTCTGGCCGCTCGATGACGGCTGCCACGTCGTCCGGGCGCAGCCGGGGCAGATCGGCCGCGACGACGAGCAGGGACACCTCAGGGCCGAAGTGCCGGCAGGCAGTGTCAACTGCCGTGTCCAGCCCACCGTTACCTGGCGGGTCGACAATCGCTTCGAGCCCGAACGCTGCAACCGAGGTGGCCGCCTGCGGTCCGGACGCCGCCACCACTACGCGGTCGAGCGGCACCGATCGCAGTGCGGCGGTGACGTCCGCCAGCATGGCCAGCGACAGAGCCGCCCGTTCTTGGACATTTAGTTCTGTCCCGAGCCGGGTCTTGCCCATGCCCGGGGATCGCAGAGGCACCAGCCCGACCACCGGTCCCGAGGCCGAGGACGGCAAGCTGCAACCGGCAGGGAGTTCGGACGTCCCCTCCCAGGTTCGGGGGATCCGCGTCGCGGGTGAGGGGGAAGATCGGTCGGACACGCGAAGAGCCTACTTGCCCGCGGCCCCATCGGACGCTCCATGCCCGGGTAACGTGCGTGAGGCCTTTGCCTCAGGCGCCACCCGGGCCGGCCTGTGTCAGGAGCCGGACGGCCAGTCGTTGGCTCAGACGCCGGCCGGGCAGGCGGGGGAGGTGATGATGATGCAGAACATAGCGGTGATGGGAGCCGGCTCGTGGGGCACGACGTTCGCTCAGCTGTGCTGCGACGCAGCCAACGCCACGACGCTCTGGTCACGCCGTCAGGAGGTCGCCGAAGAGATCAACACGACTCACCACCTCGAGGACTACCTGCCGGGCATCGAGTTGCCCGAGACTCTGCACGCGACCGCCGATCCAGTGCGGGCACTCGAACGGGCCGACGTCGTCGTCCTCGCGATCCCCTCCGTCTGGCTCGCCGAGCAGCTGTGCGGCTGGGGACAGCTCATCCCCCACGACGCGACCGTCGTGAGCCTGGCCAAGGGCGTCGAGGCAACCACGCTCCGCAGGGCGAGCGAGGTCGTCATCGAGACACTCGACTGTGATCCTCAACGGGTCGCGATCGTCAGCGGTCCGAACATTGCCAGCGAGATCGCTCAACGGCTGCCAGCCGCGACCGTCGCTGCGTGCGGTGACGAGCACCGGGCAACCAGGGTGCAGAAGGTCTGCATGACGCCCTACTTCCGTGTGTACACGAACCCCGATCGCATCGGCTGCGAAACGGGGGGGGCCACCAAGAATGTGCTCGCGATCGCGGCGGGCATTGCTGACGGGATGGGCCTGGGTCAGAACGCGAAGGCGACACTCGTGACGCGAGGCCTGGCCGAGATGGCCCGGTTGGGCGTCGCACTGGGCGGAAAGCCTCTCACCTTCCTCGGACTCGCAGGAGTGGGGGACCTCATCGTCACCTGTTCCTCACCGAAGTCCCGCAACCGCAGCGTGGGCGAAAGACTCGGGCGCGGCGAGGATCTCGAAGCGATCGTGTCCGGCATGCGGATGGTGGCGGAAGGTGTGAAGTCCGCACGAGCCATTCTGGCACTGGCACGTCGGGCGGGTGTGGAGATGCCCATCTGCGACGCCGTGGTCAAGGTCGTCCACGAGGGCCTCGCCCCATCTGATCTCGTCGCCGGCCTCATGGCACGCGAGCCGAAACCAGAACTGCATGGCCTACCGCAGCACGATGGCGCCCTCCTCAGCGACAACTGGCCCTAGAAATTGTCCCGCCGGCGGTCTTGGGCAAGCCAAGACCGCCCTCCCTCCCGAATTGTCCCGCCGGCGGTCTTGGGCAAGCAAGACCGCCCTCCCTCCCGAGCCCTTTGCGGAATCACTCCTAGCGCACTGCGATTTCCACCCCCAGTGCCTGCATCACCCCGATCGTCGACTCACCCAGGCTGTCGAACTCCCGGGCGCCGTCCATGCTCACGATGTCGTTCCAGCGTTCGGCGAGGTCCTCGACCGAGGGCACGGAGCCGTAGGTAACCCCCCGACCCTCCATGATGGCCACGCGCGCGTAATAGCCGCCGCCTGCGTAGAAGATCCTTCCGGTATCCCTGCACTCCTCGGACACGAGGTAGCCGACCACGGGGGACACCCAGGTCGGCTCCAGCCGTTCCAACAGCTGCGGCGGGAGGATGTCGGCGGTCATACGCGACGCCGCGATCGGAGCGATGGCGTTGCAGGTGATGCCGTACTTCACCCCTTCCTGCGCCAACGTCCGAGTGAGCCCGATGAGCCCCATCTTCGCCGCCGCATAGTTCGACTGGCCGAAGTTGCCGTAGAGACCCGAGCCTGACGTCGTGTTCAATATCCGCCCGTAGGCCTGCTCACGCAGGTGCGGCCACGCCGCCCGCGTGACATGGAAGGCGCCGTAGAGGTGAACCTTCATGACGGCATCGAGCTGCTCGTCCTGGAGGTTCTTGAATGAAACGTCGCGCAGGATCCCGGCGTTGTTGACGATGATGTCGATCCGCCCCCAATGGCTGAGAGCGCTCTTCACGATGGCCTGGCCGCCTTCGAGGGTCTGCACGCCGTTGTAACTCGGTACGGCCTCTCCACCGGAGTCGAGGATCTGCTTGACCACACCATCGGCCATGCTCTCGCCGGCGCCCTCACCGTGTCGATTCACTCCGAGGTCATTGACCAACACTTTGGCGCCACGGCTCGCCAGGAGCAGCGCGTGACTTCTACCTAGACCACCCCCAGCGCCCGTGACGATCGCGACGCGCCCCTCGTAGTCGATCTCTCCCACGCTTCGTCCCACCTCGTGTCGTCCTGCGCCCGAGAAGTCCCGGCAGGTTGCGCAAGGCTATCGAGGGCCGCCGGAGGCTCCGAATCTTCCCGGATGGGAGAGTTCATCAGGGCCGAGTCCGGCGTTGATCGCGAGGGCCACCACAGGGCCTGACCCGGCAGGACGTCCGAGACGCGTCGCTGGCTGTCGAGGGCGCAACAGAGCACCACTCGCGTCAGCCGGGATGCCCCCAAGCGCGGCTAGGCTGCGCGAAAACGACCGGAGAGCGCACGGGAGCGTGTCCATCCACGGTGGGAAGGGCACCGGGCCGCAGAGGGTGCTCGATTCGTCCGGGATGGAAACCTGAAGGGAAGCAGCTTGTGAAGCGCCGCGTCCTTGTTCTCTTCGGCGGGCGTTCGAGCGAGCACGAGGTATCGTGTCTGTCGGCAAAGGCCGTCCTCGCTGCGCTGGACTGCGACAGGTACGACGTCATCCCCGTAGGCATCACCCGTGATGGCCGCTGGGCCCTGAGCGACGGGCAACTCGCAGTTCCACCGGGCCGAGCGTTGCCCCAGGTGGACGATGAGGGGCCCACCGCCGCCCTCATACTCGGGCGGAAGGGGCCGAGACTCGTGCGCTTCGACGATGATGGCTGCGAGGTCCTCTCGGAGGTGGATGTCGCCTTCCCCGTGCTCCATGGACCCTACGGCGAAGACGGCACCATCCAGGGTCTACTCGCCAGCGTCGGGGTCCCCTACGTCGGTGCCGACGTCACCGCCTCATCATTCGGGATCGACAAGCGCGCCATGAAGAACGCCTTCAAAGCGCGGGGGTTGCCCCAAGTGCCTTACGTGGCCCTGGCACGGGAGCGCTGGGAACAGGAACACCAGGCCGTGCTCGACGAGATCGAGGGGACGCTCAGCTACCCGGTATTCACGAAGCCGGCACGGCAAGGGTCGTCGATAGGGATCACGAAAGTCCGGGATCGCGACGCGCTCGAAACCGGCCTTCAGACGTCTTTCGACTACGACCGCGTGGCGATCGTGGAGGAGGGGATCGAGGGCGTGCGGGAGATCGAAGTCGGGGTCGTGGGCAACTCGGAACTCGAGCTCAGCCCGGTGGGAGAAGTCATTCCAAGCCGTGAGTTCTACGACTTCGAAGCGAAGTATTTGGACTCCCCCGAACTCGTCGTCCCGGCAGACCTGCCTGACGAGCTCACGCGTCGCGTCCAGGGCCTTGCGTTGGAGGCCTACCAGGCGATCGGGTGCCGTGGAATGGGCCGCGTGGACCTGTTCTTGCCTACCGCTCACCTCCCTCAGGGTGGTGATCTCTATGTCAACGAGATCAACACGATCCCCGGTTTCACGGAGAAGTCGATGTTCCCGCGCCTGTGGCAGGCGCAGGGGGTGAGCTACCCGCAACTCCTCGACCGACTCTTGACCCTTGCCCTCGACGCCGCACGGCGCGACGGACACTACGCTCCTTGAGGTTGGGAAGGAGATCGGCGGTCACCACCACGTGACCGTGACCCGCCTTGCGGCATGGCGGCCAGAACTCGAGCCGCTGTCAGGCGGCCACCCCTGGCGTCACAGGTGGACGATCTGGCAGGTCAACGTGCGGGTGATCCCCGGGATCGCCTGAATCTCCGAGACGACGAGCCTGCCGAGCTCGTCGACGTCGCCGGCCGCCGCCTGCACGATGACGTCATAAGGACCGGTGACGGCTTCCGCCGCCTCGACACCCTGGATCTCCGCAACCTTGTCGGCAACTTCGGCCGCTTTGGCGACCTCCGTCTGGATGAGGATGTACGCTGAGACACTCACGCGCGCCTCCTGTCCCTCGCTCCAGAACCCCGTGACGCGTAGAGCCTAGTCAAGCGGACGAGCGGCAGCCTCGGCTCATCGTCGTTCAGCATGCAGCGGAGGCCGTTCCTTTATTTGTCCACCGGCGGTCTTGGGCAGTCCGAGGCCCCCCCACCCTGACTCGGCGCGCCTGGTGCCGTGCCGAGCGGGACACGAAGGCAAGGATTGACGTGTCCTCAGAGTTTGCGCTCATCGAGGCTCTGCGCCCGCTCTCGACGGGAGATGAGCCAGGCGTACCGCTCGGAGTGGGAGACGATGCCGCGGTGGTCGAGGTGGGCGGTGTCCCCGTTGCCTTTGCCATCGATGCGATGGTCGCCGGAGTTCACTTCGATCTCACCATTTCCGCGCTCAGCGACGTAGGCTGGAAGGCTCTTGCCGCTAACGTCAGTGATCTGGCTGCGGTGGGTGCTCGCACGACGGCCGCGGTCGTGGCGCTCGAACATCCCACCACTCTTGACGACGAAGACGCCCTCGATCTCCAGCGAGGGCTGCGTGCAGCGGCGGAGCGGTGGGGAGCCCGCCTCGTCGGCGGCGATATCGTGCAGGGGCCGACACTTGCGGTGACGGTCGCAGTCATGGGGCCGCTCGCCACCGGCGCCATTCTGCGCCGGTCGGGCGCACGGCCGGGCGACGCGGTGGTCGTCGCGGGACCCCTCGGGGAGGCGGCAGCCGGTCTCGCTCTGCGACGAGCCGGCGCCCTCGAGGTTCTCGAACGCTATCCCGGCCTGCTGGCGGCACACCGTCGGCCGATCGCGTTACCCGAGGTGGGCGCCGCCCTCGCCGCGACCGGTGCCCACTCCTGCATCGATGTCAGCGACGGGTTGGGGCAGGACCTCGGCCACATCGCGGCTGCTTCGGGGGTAAGGATGGTGCTCGACTCCTCGCAGTTGCCGGTTTCTCCCGGGGTGGCAGAAGCGGCGGCCCATCTCGGGCTGGACCCGCTCGACTTGGTCTGCGGCGGCGGCGACGACCTCGCACTCGCCGCCACCCTCGCCCCCGCCGACCTGCCCCTCCTCGCCGAGCAGCTCGACTGCCTCCCCGTGGTCTGGCAACTCGTAGGCCGGGTCGTGACCGGTGAAGGCGTCGCACTCACCATACCCGACGGGTCGCAACGTGACCTGATCCGCGCCGGTTACGAGCACGGCAGGCCTACCTAGGGGGAGTCATACTGGCGGTCTTGGGCCTGCTAGGCCTGATTTGGGAGGAGTCGTAGTGGCGGTCTTGGGCCTGTAACAAAGGAGGAGACGCATGATCCCCGCCCCCCCGGGTGGCACCCCCTCGCGGGCTCTCACTGTGGCCGGATCCGACTCGGGGGGTGGCGCGGGCATCCAGGCGGACCTGAAGACGTTCGAAGCGCTCGGCGTGTACGGGATGAGCGTTGTCACGGCACTGACAGCCCAGAACACCCTCGGAGTCCACGGCATCCACGAGGTGCCCGCGGACTTCGTCCGTCTCCAACTCGACGTCGTCATCGACGACATCGGTGTCAACGCGGTGAAGACAGGGATGCTCGCGAACGCCGACATCATCACTGCGGTGGCGGCTGCACTCCGCGACCACGCCGTGGAGCGCCTCGTCGTCGACCCCGTCAGCGCCTCGAAGCACGGTGATCCGCTCCTGCAACCCGATGCGGTCGAGGCGCTACGCGAACTGCTGCTGCCATTGGCCCTCGTCGTCACGCCGAACGTCGGCGAGGTGGAATTGCTGTGCGGCAGGGAGATCGACAGCGTCGACGACCTGCGTCCGGCGGCCGAGGCGATGCTCGAACTGGGCTCGCGCTGGGTTCTCATCAAGGGTGGCCACCTGCCTGACAACAATGATGCGGTGGACCTGCTCACGAACGGCGACATCTGGCACGAACTCCGCTCGCAGCGCTGGGAGACCCAAGACACACACGGCACCGGCTGCACGCTGGCGTCGGCCGTGGCCGCTGGACTCGCCCGGGGCAACGACCTCGTAACCGCAGTGAAGGCGGCCAAACGGTTCGTGACGGGCGCGATCGAGAACGGAATACCTATCGGGTCGGGCATCGGGCCGGTGAACCCGGCCTGGAACCTACGAGCCCGCGAATTCTGGTCCTGACCGCCGATCGTCCTTGCCTGACGCGACGACCTCATCCTCGGGCGCGGGACGGGGCGCGCTGGATCTTCCCAGCCTTGATACACGAGGCGCAGACGTCCATGCGCTGCACGCTGCCCTCGCGGAGTACCCGCAGGCGCTGAACGTTCGGTGCCCAGCGACGCGAACTGCGCCTATGGGAGTGGCTCACCTGCTTACCGAACCAGGGACCCTTCCCGCAGATCTCGCAGACATAGGCCATGACGGGTCCTTCCCCGAGCACTTTGCCGGCCGGCACTAGCCGCGACGCAGACGTTGCGGGCAGGGTAGCGGGTTACGTGTTCGTGTGGCGCTGCCACCGGCCGAGCCGCAGGGTGTGGCGCCCCAGCCGCCGACCGAGGCCGGCCACCCGTTTCCCGCCCTTCAGGGCGAAGCGGGCCCCGTATGCGGGCACCCGCAGGACCTGCCCGAACGTCGGGAGCTCGAGTCGTTCGACGAGGCGGCGTCGACGCGCGAGGTCGGCGTCGACGTCCTCCCGGCCGAGCCAGCCCCACGACCTGAATACGAGCAGGCCGGCGACGAAGATCACGACGAACAGAACCCAGAGCAGGGGGTAGACCCAGGGCTCGTCGAGTTCGGGCATGTGCTCGAAGTTCATGCCGTAGATGCCTGCGATGGCGCTGATCGGGAGCAGCAGCGTCGAGACCATGGTGAGGATGGCGAGGCGACGGTTCGTCTCGTCCTCGCGCACCGATCGGTACATGTCATAAGCGCTCTCGACGAGCTGGCGGTAGACCTCCGAGACCTCGGCCATGCGATACAGGTGGTCGTAGACGTCGCGGAAATAGGCCCGATCGGACTCGGAGACGACGCTGATCTGCTCCCGTCCGACGCGACGGATGACCTCCGCTTGTGGCACGGAGATGCGGCGCAGCGTGATGAGGTCGCGACGCAAGGCGAAGATCTCGTTGCGAGTTACGAGAGTGGGCCGTTGCAGCACGTCCTCCTCCACGAGGTCGAGCCGCTGACCGAGCAGGTCCAGGAAGGGCACGAACACGTCGTTCATGACGTCGAGGATGCGGTGCACCACTCGCACCGGGCCCTCGAGCCATGTCTGGTCGCGATGCACGAGCTCGGCGACCGAGTCGAGCGCGGCGATCCGTCGCCGATGGTGGGTGATCAGGTAGCGTTCGGCGATCACGAGGTCGAGTTCGATCGTCGAGAGTTCCACCATCGAGGTCTCGATTTCGATGGCGTGGACGGTGAGCAGCGCATGGTGGGGATAGACGTCGAGCTTGGGGAGATGGACGTCCTCGACGATGTCTTCCTTCACCAGAGGATCGATGGCAAGGGCGGGATGGTCGAGGACGGCTTCCTCCTCGGTAGTGGGCTCGGTGAGGTCGACCCATACGAACCCCGGCCCTGCGAGGGCCACCTCGAGCCTCTCCGGCTCGACGATCGTGACCTCGTGGTCAGCTATGTGTCGGATCGTGAGCACGGTGGTCCTCCCTCCCAGCCGCTACGGTCGCGCTCGGCGGGAGGCTAGAACCTTGCAGCGGAACTGACCGTGCTGGGCCTCGACGACCCCGTCTCGACTGTCGCCAGCCTCGGGCGGCGGGCTGCCACGGCCCTGGGGGACCAGCTCGGCATCGTTACCGTCCGAGACCTCGTCGAGCACTATCCGCGTCGTTATGAAGACCTGGGCCACGTGACGCCGCTCGACCTTGCACGCGTGGGCGAGACGGTGACGCTCGTCGGGACGATCCTCGAATGGACCCGTCTCACCCCGCGCTCGAGGGGCGGACGCCGTGGGCCCGTGATCAGCGAGGCGAAGGTGCGCGATCAGTCTGGCAGCTGCTTCAAGATCACCTGGTTCAACCAGCAATGGCGCGAGCGACGCCTCCCTGTCGGTACGGTCGCGGCTTTCAGCGGCACACTCCAGCGGAAGCTCGGCGCTCTTCGTCTCGTGATGCCGGCGGTTCAGGAACTCGACCCCGCCACGAGCGGGGAGCGGCGCCGGCTCGTTCCGGTCTATCCAGCGACCGAGAGCTTGCCGAGCTGGCGTCTTGCGGGGTGGATCGAGCGGGCCCTGGAGGCACTACCGCCCTTGGCGGATTTCCTCCCACCTCGGGTACGAGACGAATTCGGTCTGCTGGCCCGCGACGAGGCCGTCCGCGCCATCCATGCTCCTCAGCACGAAGGCCAGGCTCGAGCGGCTCGCCGCCGTCTGGCCTTCGATGAATTGTTCACGCTCCAGGTGGGACTGCAGTGGCGCCGGACACGTCTGCAGACGCAGGCGGCGGGACTTGTCAACGGGCCGGTGGCCGGGGGTCTGGCGGAACGCTTCTTGAAGGCGCTGCCGTTCCGAGCGACCGGCGCCCAGCGGCGGGCCTTCGAGGAGATCGGCGCCGATCTTGCTCGAGACCGCCCCATGCACCGCCTGCTCCAAGGTGACGTCGGCTCGGGTAAGACCTTGGTCGCCACTTGGACCATGCTCTGCGCGGTCGATTACGGGAGGCAAGCCGCGGTGATGGCCCCCACCGAGGTTCTCGCCGAGCAGCACTACCGCACCCTCGTCGATCAGCTCGCCCCGCTCGGGGTGAACGTGCTCGATGGCGTCCGGGTCGAGCTGCTCACCTCGTCAACCACGACCGCAGCTCGCCGGCGCATTCTCGGCGGGCTGGTGACGGGCCAGGTCGATCTCGTCGTCGGAACGCATGCACTGCTAGAGGAAGAGGTGCGCTTCCGCGATCTCGGCGTCGTCGTCGTCGACGAGCAGCACCGCTTCGGCGTGCATCAGCGCATGAAGCTGAAGGCGAAGGGCTCTGTCGAAGTCGACGAGGCCTACGAGATTGCGCCCGCCCGGCCCGGCCCCTTCGAGGCCTACCCGGACGTGCTCGTCATGACCGCGACTCCCATCCCGCGCTCGCTCGCTCTGACCCTCTTCGGTGACCTCGACGTCACCGTTCTCGGCGAGCTGCCTCCCGGCCGGCACGAGATCGTCACCCAGCTCATCACGCCCGTCGAGAGCCACCGCCGCCAGCGTCTGTACCAATTCGTGCGTTCACAGGCGGCGGCCGGCTGCCAGACCTACGTCGTCTGCCCGCTCGTAGAGGAGTCCGACGATATCGCTGCCCGCGCTGCCGAAGCCGAACACGTCCGGCTGCGGGACGAGGTCTTTCCGGATCTGCGCGTCGGGCTCGTCCACGGTCGCATGCGAAGCGAGGAGAAAGAGGCTGCCATGGCCGCTTTCCGCCGCGGCGACCTCGACGTCCTCGTAGCGACGACGGTCGTGGAAGTAGGGGTCGATGTCCCGGCGGCGAGCATCATGATCGTCGAAGACGCCGACCGCTTCGGCATCTCTCAGCTCCACCAGCTCCGGGGCCGGGTCGGGCGGGGAACGTCCCGTAGCTACTGTGTTCTCTTCGCTGATCCGCGCAGCGACGAAGCGCGCGCCCGCCTCGAGGCGGTGGCAAGCACGAGCGACGGCTTCAAGCTGGCCGAGATCGATCTCGAACTGCGAGGGGAGGGACATGTGTTCGGGGTGCGTCAGTCAGGTAGGCCTGACTTCAAGCTCGTGCGTCTCGCGCGCGACGTCGAACTCGTCGCGGAAACCCGTGAAGCGGCTCGGAGACTGGTTGCAGCACACCCAACGCTGATCGCTCCGGAAGTGGACGCCCTCCGTGACGAGGTGAGTCGACGGTATCGCGATGGACTCGAGGAGCTGGAAGCGCTGTCAGCCGGGTGAGCGCCTCACTCCGCACGAGGTCACAGGACAGCCAGTGCGGTCGCGGCAGCTACACCCTGTGCCACCTGCGGCCGGCGCGCGTATTCTCCCGGTGCGGTCGGCGGCGCCGGAAGGAGGGGGGAGCGAGGGAACGGTCTGGAGTACGAACTCTCCTGACCAGGTGAAGAGCACGAGAAGCCAGCCAAGACCGCGTGACGGTCAGCCAGGCTGCGAGGAGGTCGAAGTCTCGTGCGGGTCATCGCCGGCACCGCTCGCGGGCGGCGTCTCAGCGCCCCGCCCGGCCGGGACACGCGTCCGACCAGCGACCGGGTCAAAGAGGCGCTGTTCTCGGCGCTCGGACCCCGGTTGCGCGGCGCTCGGGTCGCCGACCTGTACGCCGGATCGGGGGCGCTCGGAATCGAAGCGCTGTCGCGCGGGGCCGCCAGCGCCACCTTCGTCGAGCGTTCCCGCTCCGCTCAGCGTGCGCTCAGCGACAATCTCTCCCGCAGCGGTCTCGAAGCACAGGCATTCGTCGTACGCGACGATGTCCGAGCGGCGCTGAGAACGAGACCGCGGGGCGCACCCTTCGACATCGTGCTCATCGACCCCCCCTACGATGTCGATCACAGAGAACTCCAAGAAGTCCTCCACCTCGTCTCCGAGCTCACGGCGCCGGAAGGGGTGGTCGTGCTCGAGCTCGGCCGGAGGACAGCTCACCCACCTTGGCCGGAACGCCTCCAGCCGGGTCGCGAGCGCCGCTACGGAGACACGCTCCTCTACGAGGCTCACGCTCTGACGAGCGAGGCCCTGACTGAGGCGGATCCTGGTGAAACTGGCCCCCCCGACGAGTCATATTGAGAAAGAGGCGAGTCACGTGTCCACATCGGCGGTTTGTCCTGGCAGCTTCGATCCCGTCACCTATGGCCACCTCGACATCATCGAACGGGCGGCTTCTCGCTTCGAGCAGGTCGTGGTGGCGGTGCTGCAGAACACGGCCAAGCAGGCCCTGTTCAGCCTCGAGGATCGTGTGCGACTCATCGAGGAAACGACCTCCCATCTCGACAACGTGGCAGTGGACACATTCGAGGGTCTACTGGTCGATTTCGCGCAGGCTCGTGGCACACGGGTCATCGTCAAGGGACTGCGGGCGGTGAGTGACTTCGAGTACGAGCTGCAGATGGCGCAAATGAACCGTCGACTCGGGGACGTCGAGACGTTGTTCATGCCAACGGCGCCAGAGTGGTCCTATCTTTCCTCATCGCTCGTGAAGGAGGTTGCAAGTCTCGGCGGGTCCATCGAGGGTGTCGTACCGCCACAGGTCGCGGCCGCTTTGAAGGAGCGCTACCCGGAGGCGTGAGCCCACCACTCGGTGCCACACCGAATCCAGGTCTCCGCGGCGGTGATAGAGGTTCCTGTGCGCAGCGAAAGACCTGTGATCTCATTAGGCTCGGAGCCCACCTCTCCTGGAAGGCGCGGTTGCCATGTCCGGGTCCGTAGTACCACAGTGGTCCTCTCCCGACAGCGTGCCGCTGGATGTCGAGGCGAAGCTTCATCAACTCGAGGTGATGGTTGCCGAGGCGAAGAGCGTGCCCCTGTCGACCTCGATCATGCTCAACCGTGCCGAGATAGACGGTCTCGTCACGGACCTGCGTAACGCCTTCCCCGAGGAGCTGCGCCAGGCGCGCTGGATCCTCAAGAAGCGCGACGAACTGCTCGAGCGGGCTCGGCGTGAGGCTTCGAAGATGGTGCAGGACGCCGAAGCAGAGCGGGCCCGTCTCGTGTCGCGCACCGAGGTCGTGCAGAGCGCCAACCGCGAAGCAGACCGAATACTCGACGAGGCGACCGAGCAGGCCCACCAGATCCGGCTCGAGGTCGAAGATTATGTCGACGCGAAGCTGGCGAACTTCGAGGTCGTTCTGCAGAAGACTCTCGCGGCGGTCGAACGTGGTCGCCAGAAGTTGCGGGGGCGGCTCGCCTCTGACGAGCTTGCTGAGAGCTCGGCCAGCGAAGACTGGCCAGCGGAATAGGGGGCTGAGCAGGCGCGTTGACTCAGCCGGTGGCGCGCAGGCTTCGATTCATGGCGTGCGCCTCGCGCACTGAGGGCTGTGCTAGCGTGATAACCGTCGCTTCGGCTCCGCTCTCACCATATTTGGCTGTCAGCTGCGATACATGAGGCGTTTCCGTGCGCATTCCTGTCACCGATTTGGTTCGTTCCCCGGGGATGACCAGGGGCTTCGCGGTGGTGGTCGCGAGGCGCGAGCTCGACGCCGGCGACGGGGCGTGGGGCCCCGCGGATGAAGCGCTCGTCAGCCCTCTCGACATCGACCTCACCTTGGAGATGCTCGTCGAGGGTCTGCTCGTCCGCGGAACGGTTTCCTTCACCACGTCGCTCGAGTGCGCGCGTTGCGTGAGCGATGTCAGGACCGTCAACACGGTGCCGGTCAATGAACTCTTCGCCGACCCTCGCCGGTTGTCCGAAGAGGAGGAACTCGAGGCCGGCTACGAGCTGTACCCGGAAGGGGTAATCGACATCGAAGCGCTGCTAAGGGATGCTGTGCTGGCGGTACTGCCATTGCGGGTGCTCTGCGACTCGGCCTGTCGCGGACTTTGTCCCGCGTGCGGTGCCGATCTCAATGTCGACGATTGTGGCCATGAGGCGGTTCAGGTACCGGACCCCCGCTGGGCCGCACTACAGAGTCTGCACTTGCCGCCCAGCTGAGGTGGTGCACCCCTTCACGGAATGAGGAGGCTTTCGTGGCCGTCCCGAAGAGGAAGTTGAGCCGCTCCCGGAGTCGTCGCCGCAAGGCTCATTGGCTGCGCGTCGAAAAGCCTACCTACGCCACCTGCCGGCGCTGTAAGAGCCCGATTCGTCCTCATGTCGTCTGCGGCGTGTGTGGTTTCTACGGTGGTCGTCAGGTCCTCGAGGTAGAGGAGTAGCGGTCGAAGGCCCGAAGGGCGGGCGATCACAAGTCCGGAGGCAGGGGTGGGGCAGCGGTTCGCCGACCTCGAACATAGCCTGGGCGTTCGCGTCGGCGATGACGATTTGCTGAAGACGGCCCTCACCCACCGTTCGTACGCCTTTGAGCACGGGGGGCTCGCAACGAACGAGCGGCTCGAGTTCCTGGGTGACGCAGTGCTCGCGCTCGTCGTGACTGACTTCATCTTCCATGAACTGCCCGACGCAGCGGAGGGGAGGCTCGCAAAGCTGCGGGCGGCGGCGGTACGAACCTCGGTGCTGGCGGAGGTCGGCCGCGAAGTCGGACTCGGTGCTTTCGTCCGACTCGGAAAAGGTGAGCGTGCAAGCGGAGGGGCGGACAAGGAGTCAATCCTTGCTGACACGTTCGAAGCGGTGCTCGGCGCCATCTACCTCGCGCGTGGCTTTGAGATTGCCTCGCAGGTGGTGCGGCGACTGTTCGCGGACCGCCTGCGACAACTCGCCACTCGTGGCGCAGCGCTCGACTACAAGACGAGTCTGCAGGAGCTCGCGGCGGCGCGGTTCAACGCCCTGCCCGTCTATGACCTGGAGGAGGAGGGCCCTGATCATGCCAAGCGGTTCACCGCCAGGGTACGGGTCGGGGGCGACGTCTTCGGTGGCGGGACCGGCCACAGCAAGAAGCTGGCGGAGCAGGCCGCAGCTCGGGAGGCCTATCGCCGGCTCAGACTCGACGGCTGGGACGAAGATGATGCGGCCCAACGGCGTGGCCGTCGAGGGTGACCAGCGAGCAGGAGCACTGAGGCGCCTGCTGCATTCGGGGGAGGGCGGCACGGACAGGGAGGAGGTGAAGGGTGCTCGAGCTGCCTGAGGTGGAGGTGCTGCGCAAGGACCTCGAAAAGGAAGTCGTCGGCAAGCGGGTCAAGGAGGCCGACGTCAGGAACAGCGCCGTCATCCTCCCTTTTCACCCCAGCCGCTCCGACTTTCAGCGACTCCTCGAGGGTCGCAAGATCGAAGCTGTTCGTCGTAGGGGGACGGTCTTGTTCCTCGACCTCGATGAGGATCTCACCTGGATCCTCGAGCCCAGTCCGACGGCGTCGGTGCACCGCGAGGCGACGAATGAGCCGGCCGCGTCCGATACGGATGTCGTCGTCGTCTTTACGACGGGTGGCGCCATACACGTGACTGATGCCTCCGAGGGGGAGAGCTGCCACATGGGAGTCGTGCCGACGGCCGAGGCGATTGCGAGCGCCGGTGTATCCGAAATCGCCCTCGACCTGTTCGAGGAGAGCCCTACCTGGATCGAGTTCGGCGAGCGGCTGAACGCGGCTGCTGCACCTCTGAAGTCCTTTCTCATGGACCCGGCGCAGGTGCTGGGGATCGGCACGGTATACAGCGACGAGGCCCTGTTCGAGGCTGGGCTGGCGCATACCCGCATGTCGAACACGCTCTCGACCCAGGAGGTTCGACGCCTCTACCGGTCTATTCAGGAAGTGCTGCAGGCGGCGATCAAGCAGCGTGGCTCGAGCCTGGACGACGCCTCCCCCGACAATGCGTTCGACGAGGAGGGCGAACCGGTGGGTCACCTGCGGGTGTACGGCCGTGAGGGCCAGCCTTGCCTGCGCTGTCGTCGGACCATCATCACTACGAGGCTCCCCCACGGCTCGAGCGTGACCTACCACTGCGAGCGGTGCCAAATATGAGCGCGATCGCACGTCGTCTCCGGGTTCACGGCCGGGTGCAAGGCGTGTTCTTCAGGGCGAGTACCCGTGACAGGGCCCGTCGTGCCGGTGCCTCGGGCTGGGTCCGGAACTGCGCGGATGGAAGCGTTGAGCTGTGGCTGGAGGGGGATCCGGACGCGGTCGCCGAGGTGGAGGACTGGGTGCGTGAGGGAGGGCCGAAGGCGGCCCGCGTCGAGCAGGTAGAAGCCGAGGACAGCGAACCGGAGGGCTTCGAAAGCTTCGACGTGCGCAGCTGAGCCCGAAGTCATGGGAGCGCCCCGAGTGGCGACGTGATGCTCGTGATGCGAGCCAGACCACAAGCCATGGATTCCTCATCTGGACCGATCGGACCGCCTCCGGTAAGCTGAACCACGGTGACGAGTTCCGTACGGTTTCGTTTCGACGGGCCCCGGACTGCATACCAAACACTGCCCCGCAATCAGGCAGCCTGCAGCCTCACGCCTGGGCCACGTCGAAGGGCTTGCGGGCCCGAATCCATGCTCGAGGCACGCAAAGGGCTGCGTGAATACGAGTTGTCGTGCTGTAGGCCAGGTTCGCCCGGACTCGGACGGCACGCTAGGGAGGACATCCAGCATGGCCAAGGCGATCGTCGGCACGTACGCAGACCCGCGCACGATCGCGCTTCTGGGTGAGGTTCGTGCTCTGCGCGCGCGTGTCGCCACGCTCGAGAAGGCGCTCGAGGAGGCTGAGCTGGCGCTGGCAGAACGCCGAGCGGGCCACGTTGATGATCGGGAGGAGCAGGACGCGGGCGTTCGACCGCTCGACCCTGCGGGTTCCGTAATCGCCTGACCCAGTCCTGGTCGGGTCTTCCCCTTCCCCTCCATTTCGTCGCCTCTTCCTGTCCTCTAATGTCTTCCCTTCTTGCAGCACTCTGGTGAGGCGCATGTGGCGCTTGTGCCAGGCGCGGGCCGACCTGAGGTAATCTTCCAAGGCTCCTCCTCCCAGGCTTCGCGGGGTCGACCCTGCCTCGGACTGGCCGCATGAGCTCATGTTCCTGAAGACGCTGACAATCCGTGGGTTCAAGTCGTTCGCCGACAAGTCCGTGCTCGGTTTCGAGCCCGGTATCACCGCAGTCGTGGGGCCGAACGGCTCGGGCAAATCGAACCTGGTCGATGCCCTCGCCTGGGTACTCGGCACCCGCTCGCCGAAGTTGCTGCGGGGCAGCGAACTCGCCGACGTCATCTTCGCCGGTTCGCCAACCCGTCCTCCGCTGGGAATGGCCCTGGTGGAGATGACCATCGACAATTCGGATGGTCATCTAGGGGGTAACGGAGTCGGCCTAGCGGGCAGCGCCCAGCAGTTCTCCGAGGTTCGCATCACTCGCGAGATCCTCGCCACCGGGGAGAACCGCTACGCCATCAACGGCGCCGACTGTCGTCTGCTCGACGTACACGAGCTGCTCAGCGATACGGGCATCGGTCGTGAGCTTCACACGATCGTCGGCCAGGGTCAGCTCGACTCGGTCCTGCATGCGAAGCCTGAGGAACGCCGCGCCTTCGTCGAAGAAGCCGCTGGGATCCTCAAGCATCGTCAACGCCGAGAACGTGCCGAGCGGAAGCTGGGTCATGTCGCCACACATGTCGACAAGCTGCGCACGGTGCTGCGCGAGCTGCGTCGCCAGCTCAAACCGCTGGAACAACAAGCGGAAGTGGCGAGCCGTTCGGCCCAACTTCAGGCAGATTTGCGTGCCGTGCGTCTACGACTGGCGGCGTGCACCCTCACCGGGCTGCGGGCCCGCTGGCAGGAGGTCTGCTGTCACGAGTCGGAGACGAAGGCTCAGCTGGAGACGGTCGAGGCGGCGATCGTCGCCGTAGAGACCGAGATCGCAACGCTCGAGGAGCAGCTGCGAGGGGACGTGCCGCTTGCAGAGCGAGCCCGCGCCTGCGTCGAGGAGCTCGGGCGCCTGCGCGAGCGGTTCCTTGGTACCACCGAACTCATCACAATCCGACGACGTCACCTGCTCGAGTACGTCGATCAACCTCTCGCAGGCCGTCCACCAGAGGAGCTGCGCAGACAGGCTGAACGGCTGGACGAGGAGCGCCTCGCACGTGAGACGGCTCGTGGTCGAGCCGCCCAGAACTTCGCAGCCGCAAACGCCGCGAGCCGCGCCGCCGGGCTTGCGCGTCAGGTCCACGAACGACGGCTTGCTGCGGCCACTCGGGCACGAGCCGAAGCACGCGAACGACATACTCGCTGGGAAGGCCAGTTGCAGGCCCACCGCAACATGCTGGCGGCATGCGAGGCGGAGTCGGCCCGCCTCGAGGTGCAGGTGCAGGGGCTGAATGGTCGCATGTCCGAGCTCGAGGACGAATTGCGGCGGGTGCAGCGCGAGATCGCCGGTCTGGAGTCGGCCGGAAGCAAGCTCGACGAGACCGTGGAGAGGGCCGGACGGGAGGTGACGGGCGCGGAGGCGGCGCTGGAGACGGCCCTCGCGGCTGAACGAGAGACCGACCAGAGGCTCAACTCCCAGGCGGCCCGAGTGGAGGCTCTTCGCGCTGCGACGACCGACCAGGACAACGGGCCGGTGAAGCTGCTGGCATCTGGCATTCACGGGCTGTACGGCCCGCTCTCCGACCACGTCCGCGTCGTGCCGGGTGGGGAGGCGGCCGTGGCCGCAGCGCTCGGTCCCTTTGGTGGTGCGATCGTCGTGCGTTCCCGAGGCGAAGCGGAACGGGCCGTTACCGAGCTGAGGTCATTGGCGGCAGGACGCGTTGCCATCCTCCCCCTCGACCACCCCCATGAACCCGAGCCGTTGACGTCGGCACCGCCTGCCAAACCCGTTGCGGAGTTGGTCGAGCCCCACGACGGGGAACGGGAACCGGCCGATGCGACGCGCCGGGCGCTCGCCGGCACCTACGTCGCAGCAGACTGGTCAGAAGCCGTAGGACTGCAAGCTGAACACCCCGGATATACCTTCGTCACTTGGGACGGAGACCTGGCCGGTCCACTCGGCTTCGTTGGAGGTCACGCCCCGGAACGCTCGGCGCTCATGATCGCCGCAGCGAGGGAGGAAGCCGAGCGGCTGGTCGAGGAGTTGGGAGCGGAGCTCGTCGACGCTCGAGCCACCGTGACCGCCGCCCGTGAGGCACTCGCCCTGCGGCGGGCCGAGCTGGGGAAGGCCGCCACGGCCTCAAAGGCCTCGGAGGCGCGTACCACCCGCGCGCGTGAGCAGCACGCACGCCTTGAGCGGGAGCTCAGGACACTCGAGGCCCACCGCGCAATCGTGCGCTCCCAGCGAGACGAGCTGACAACAAAGACCGCCGAGCGCCGCACCACCGTCCTGGAACTCGAAGCCTCCGAGCCGCCGCGGCCCAAGGACGATCCAGCCGCCCACGCCCGAGACAAAGTCGTCGAACGCCTCGACGACGAAGTCGAGCGCACCAGGATCGACGAGCTCGAGGCCCGCCTCGAACTGGAACGTCTCAACGAGCAGATCCGTCATCTCGCCGACGCCGCAAGCGCACTGCGCTTCGAGGCGAGCGAGGTGGAGCAAGCACTCATCTCAGCTGCGCGTCGTCGCGACCATCGCCGTGCCCTCCTGGGAACATGCGAGGCCCTGGGGGCCCTGGGAACAGAGGCACTCGCCGCTACGGAGCGTGCCCTGCAGGAGGCTCAGCGGGAGCGAGACAGTTTGGAGGGGGTACGGGAACGTCGCGAGACGGATCTCACCGAGATCCGGGCCAAGCTCGAAGCCCTCGTCGTCGAGCGCGATCGGCTACGGGACGCGCGCCATGTCGCCGCTCTCCAACGAGAGTCGGTTCGTCACGAGCTCGACGAAGTGGGGCGTCGGGTGCGTGAGCTATTCGGCCTGTCCTCCGACGAGGTCGTTGAGGAGCATCCGGACGCCGCAGGATACGACCGGGCCAGCCTCGAAACGTCTTCACAAGCGTTGGAGCGCACGCTCAACCAGCTCGGTCGGGTCAACCCGCTCGCGCTCGAGGAGTACCAGGCACTCGAAGAGCGGCACGCTTTCCTATCGCGTCAACTCGACGACCTACTCGCAAGCAAGCGCGATCTCGAGAAGGTCATCCGAGCGGTGGACGACAAGGTCAGCGCTGTCTTCGCCGAAGCCTTCGCTGATGTCGCTCGCGAATTCGAGCTCCTGTTCGGCATCTTGTTTCCGGGTGGCAGAGGACGAATTGTCCTCACTGATGCTGACGATCCGCTCACCACCGGAATCGAGGTCGAGGCGAGCCCTCCCGGCAAGCGTGTACGGCATCTGTCCCTGTTGAGCGGCGGAGAGCGTTCGCTCACCGCGCTCGCCTTCCTGCTGGCGATCTTCCGCGCCCGACCAGCGCCCTTCTACGTCCTCGACGAAGTCGACGCGGCTCTCGACGATGTCAACCTCGAGCGCCTGCTCCGCTTGCTCAACACCTTCAAGCAGTGCACCCAGCTCATCGTCATCACGCATCAACGACGCACCATGGAAGCTGCGGACATCCTCTACGGGGTCACGATGGGAGCCGACGCAGTCTCGAAAGTGGTGGTGGAGCGGCTCGCGGACAGCTGAAGCCGGGGACTACGACGCCCAGACGGAGAGGTCCCGGCCCAACCAGGCGGCGAGCGCCGCATTGTCCGGCTCGAACAGACGCTGCAGTTCGGCACGCAGGCCCGGATCCAGCGGCGGATAGCGGGCCGGGCGCGCGTTGAAGCGGCCGACCAGGTTGGGCAGCGGCCGGGGGAGGTTCCGGGTCGAGTCCCTCAGCAACACGGAGTAAAAGGTGACGTGGGCGTTGACCCGCCTACCGAGCATGCTCGGCTGGAAGCCCTCGTCGACGCCCAGAAAGCGGCACAGCTCCCGGAA
>JBHELG010000109.1:0-40534 GCA_046263195.1 Nitriliruptorales bacterium
GGGCAGCCCTTCGATGACCTCCACCACCCCGGCGCGCTGCACCCGCCCGGCCAGGTCCACCGCCCTCGCCGTGGCCTGCTGCATGTCCCGTAGCGCCTCCGACAGCTCGGACAGCAGCCCCGCACCCTCCGCCAGGCTCACCTCCCCCTCAGGCCGACCGGCAGGCTGGGTAGCGGGAGACTGAGAAGTCGCGGCGATTTCCATGCCACGAACATACGTTCTGGGTGCGACATATTTGAGTTGGAACGGCGACAACCTGTGGAAAACTTGCTCTTCAGCCTTGCAGCGCGGGTCAACGCGTGTCGAACAAATGCTGCCTGCGGGCGGGCGGGACGAGACCACGCTTTCGGCAGACTGTCGTGACTGCCCCGCTATGTCCCTCTGGTTGTCGTGCCTGCCGGCTAACCGCGCTCGACCGGCACGTCCACGAGCGACCCGTACTCGGTCCACGAGCCATCGTAGTTTCGCACCCGCTCGTAGCCCAGCAGCTCATGGAGTGCGAACCAGGTATGAGCGCTGCGCTCCCCGATCCGGCAATAGGCGGCTACCTCCTTGTCCGGCGTCACTCCCACCCCCTCGTAGATCTCCCGAAGTTGCTCGACGGGCAGGAACTCCCCCGTCTCCTGGTTGACTGCTCTCGCCCAGGGGATGTTGGCGGCTCCTGGGATGTGTCCGGGAACCTGGGCGTTCTCTTGCGGTAGGTGCGGGGGCGCGAGGAGCTCGCCCCGGTACTCCTCCGGCGAGCGGACATCCACGAGGGCCGTGCCGCTCGGCGCCCCGACGAAGTTGGTGAGCATCTGGTCCCGTCGAGCCCGGATCGACTCGTCCGGAGCCTGGGCGGTGTAGTTCGTGGGCTCTCGGTGCGGCTCTTCCTGGACCAGTTCGCGGCCCTCGAGTTCCCATTTCTTGCGGCCGCCGTTCATGAGGCTGACACGGTCGTGCCCATACACCCGGAAGTACCAGTAGGCGTAGGCGGCGAACCAATTGTTGTTCCCGCCGTACAGCACGACATGGTCGTCGTTGCTGATCCCCTTGCGGGACATGAGCTGCTCGAACCCCTGCCGGTCGAGGAATCCCCGACGCACAGGGTGCTGAAAGTCCTTCTTCCAGTCGAATCCCACGGCCCAGGGGACGTGGCCCTTCGCGTAGGCCGATATGTCCTCGTCCACATCGGCGACGACGACGTTCGGGTCCTCGAGGTGCTCAGCGACCCACTCCGTCGTAACGAGCGCATCCGATTTCGACGCCACAGCGGCCTCCTTGGTCGAGCTGTCCCGCCCCGCAGCCAAGGGTCGCGAGACTTCGTTCTCCTCGTCCAACCCGTGCCGTGAAAAGGGTGCGTACGCTGGAAGAAGGGGATCTCCCGCCCTCACCCGGTCCGAGCGCGAACTGGCCGAAACTGTCGCTCAGCTTGTCCTCACGTCCCAGTGAACAGGGCTATGGCACAGATCGTGTTGCAGTCGCTTACGCACTCCGCGGAAGGGCTCTGCAGCAGTCCTCGTGCCGCGCGTGGGGTCACGGTGAAGCAGGGTCAGCGCATGCGGAGTGCCTCGATGAGCTGCTGCTTGTTCATCGCTGAGCGGCCCGGGATATCGCGTTGCTGGGCCAGTTCGTAGAGCTCGGCCTTCGTGAGCTGCTCGTAAGCAGGCTCGTCGCCTCCAGCCTGAGGTCGCTCGGCCTCTGCCAGCCCCGCCACCGCCTCGGGGGGCATTCCCGGCTCGGGCGGGGGTGGCGATGGAACCGGAGCCGCGCGCCTCGTCGCTGTCGTGGCCTTCTTTCCGCCCGACTTTCTTGCGGCACTCCCAGGCGCTGAGGACGCGGCGGCCGTCAATTTAGCGGCGGTCTTCTTGGCAGTCCTCGTCGCCTTCTTTGCCGTCGCCTTGGCCGTCCTGCCCGTGTTTTCCTCGGCCGCCCTGTCTTCCGCTCTTGTCGGGGCGGTCTTCTCTCCCGTCTGCGTTCCCGCCAAAGAGTCGTCTGGCGTCGCTTCGACCGTGGCGTCGGCCGTCCCCTCACCCGCCGCGTCGATCTTCTCGTGGTCTGGCTGCGGCCTATCGTTCGGCCTGGGCCTGGCAGGGGGCGAGGCAGGCGCGCGGAGCAGCCTTGGCGGTGATGTGGGGGGAATCGGGGGTCGCCGTTCAGGCGGCCGTGTTGGAGCCTTCGAAGGGCTCCAGAGCAAAGTGTCGAGGAATCGCTTCGCCGCCTCCACGACCTTTTCGACTCCAGTCGGCTTCCGACTTCTTGCCATCTATCTCCCCGTTTGCCTATTTCCGACATGGTAGGGGGTGGAGCACAGCAGGAGTCAGGACCGGAGATCCGGGAGATGCTGACGGAGCTCGGCGGCAGGTGCGAACAGGTCACCGTGCTCGTCGGCTCGGCGCAGCACGTCTCGGGCCTCGAACATCAGTGAAGCGGGATTCTCGCCGGCGGAAACTGCCTCGACCTCTTCCCATTTCAGTGGTGTGGAAACCGTTGGCCGCTCTCGAGCTCTCAGTGAATAGACCCCTACCGTTGTTTTGTGTTCGCTGTTCTGGCTCCAGTCCACCAAGACCTTGCCGCGACGCAAGTCCTTCCGCATGTTCGATACTACGCCGGCCTGGTTCTCCCGCTCGAGCATCTGCGCCACGGCCCGGGCAAAGGGTGTCGTCTGCTCATAGCTGACCGGGGTGTTGAGGGGAAGATAGACCTGCAGGCCTTTCGACCCCGACGTCTTGACGACCGTCTTCAAGTCGAGCTGGGCCAGCACGTCCCGCAGGCGCAGGGCCACCTGGACACATTCGAACAGCCCCGCAGGTGGCCCGGGATCGAGGTCGAATACGACCATGGTCGGACGCGCCGGAGCGGTGGCCCGGTGCAGATAGGGATGCAACTCGATTGAGGCGAGGTTCGCGACCCACACGAGCGTGGGCAGGTCGTCGACGATGCAGAAGTCGATCGTGCCGCTGCGTCCGCTGTCCACGCGTACCCGTCGCACCCATTCAGGACCGTGGGAGGGGCAGTTCTTCTCGTAGAAGAACTCGGCGTCCACTCCGTCCGGATAGCGCTTGAGGGTCATCGGCCGGTCTTCGATGTGCGGAAGCAGGAGGGCCGCGATCCGTACGTAGTAGTCGATGACCTCGGCCTTCGTCGTGCCGGTCTGTGGATAGAAGACCTTGTCGAGGTTGGACAAGGACAAGGTGCGTCCGGCCACCGAGACCGCGGTGCGCGACGCCGTCACAACCTGTCCCCCGCGGTCGTCCAGCCCGAGCTAGCTCGCCCTCTTCTTCTGCTTGCGTTCCTTCGCCGCGTCGAGGCTCTCCTCCAGTGCGGACATGAGGTCCACCACCCGCGCCGGCTGCTCGATCGTCGGCTGGGTGACCACCTCTTGACCCGCGGCCTTGCGTTCGATGAGTTCGAGCACGCGGATGCGGTAGGAGTCCTCATACCGGTCGAGATCGAACTCCGTCGCCAACGACTCGACCAACTGCTTCGCCATGTCGAGCTCTCGTGGCCGTATTTCGACGTCGTCCGGTCCCGGGACGCCCTCGATCTCCTCCTGGGGGACGATCTCGTCGGCGTAGTTCATGGTTTCGAGGATGAGGACGCCATCCTTGGCTCGGACAGCCGCGAGGTACTGCTTCGTACGCATGACGAAGCGCCCTAGTGCCACCTTGTTGGTGTCATGCATCGCCTCGACGAGCAGGCGGTACGGCTTCGCGGCAGCCTGGTCATAGGGGCCCAGGTAGTAGGGGTGATCGAAGAAGACGGGATCGATGTCGGGCAGGTCAACGAAGTCCTCGATCTCGATCGTGCGGCTGGCTTCGGGATCGAGTGCGTCGAGCTCCTCGGGGTCGATCACGACGTACTGGTCGGGAGCGATCTCATAGCCCTTGACGATGTCCTCGTAGGGCACCTCTTCTCCAGAGACACTCGAAACGCGCTTCTGGCGGATGCGGCCGAGGTCCCCGCGGGCGAGCTGATGGAAGCTGATGCTCTGGCTGCGAACCGCCGAATACAGCTTCACCGGTACGTTCACGAGCCCGAACCCGATGGATCCGCTCCAGATCGCTCTTGCCATCGCCTCTCTCCTGTCGGCGCGCCACCGCCGCCTAGGTCGACCTGGCATCCGTGCCTCCGTCTTCGGCGGCGGGGGCGGATACGTAGGCTCCCGGCACGTCGGACGTTGACCAGTGTCCCTGCTGTGCGGCTACCTGGCGAGCGGGCTTGTCGACCCGCAGACCGACATAGGTGGGATGGCGCATGACCCCTGCCGTGGTCCATTCGCGATAGCTGACCTCGACGACCACTTCGGGCTCCACCCACGTTCCTCCGCTTCGCGTCTCGCCGTCCTCGAAGGGGCTTGTCGCCCGGACCAACGGATCCAGCAGTCGCCTCAGGCGACGCACCTCCCCGAAGCTGAGACCCGTACCGACGCTGCCCGCGTACACCAGCCGCTGCGGCCTGCCGCGGCGCCTGGCGGCCTCGGGATCGACGTCATATCTACCGAGCAGGAGCGCCCCGAGACGCTTGCGAGAGCCCTGTCCGGGGAGCCACCCGCCCACGACGAACTCCTCACGGACGAGCAGCTTCACCTTCCGCCATGCGCGCGAGCGCCGCCCAGGCTCGTACAGACTGTCCAGTCGCTTCGCGACGACGCCTTCGAGGCCGACCCGCCGGGCAGCCTCGAGCATGGTCTCGCCCTCGCCGGGTTGGAACGGGGGCGTCTGCCAGCTCGCATCGGCGAGTTCGAGCCGTTCGAGCTCTTGGCGCCGGTCGATATAGGGGCGATCCAGCAACGAAGAGCCGTCGCAGTGCAGGAGGTCGAAGACAAGGAAGGCGACGCCGATCTCCTGTGCACGCAAAGAGGCCCCCCGAGCGTCGGTGACGCCGAGGCGACGTTGGAGCAGCGTGAAGCTCGGTCGACCGTCGGAGTCGAGCGCGACGATCTCCCCGTCGAGGACCGCTTCACGGCCATGCAATGCCTGACCGAGGTGGGACAACTCGGGATAGGAGACGGACACGTCGTTGCCTCGGCGGCTCAGCAGGCAGGTTCCGTCGCGAGAGCAGATCGCGATCGTGCGCACCCCGTCCCACTTGAACTCGAATCCCCAGCCAGCTTCGTCTTCGGGAAGTTCACCCACTGTGGCGAGCATCGGTTCGAGGCGCTCGGGTAGCGGGCTTTGGGCGGGAGAGCGGTCTTGGGTTTCGCGGGGGAGGGCCGCAGGCCCGGCGGGTGGGGAGATGCAAGACCGCGGGTGGTACGGATCATGCTCGCTCACGTCGCTACTCGAGGCGTTGCGTGCGGTCGGCTGACCTGTCCTGGGTCCCCGGTTCCCGGGTACGGACGGACGTCTCTCGCCAGCGGTAGACGGCCGGCAAGCCGAGACTGAGGAACGCCGCGAGCGCTCCGGTGAGGACGTAGAACCAACCGTGGCCGCGGCCAGCCCCGAGTGAAGCCTGGAAGGCTTGCGGCTCGATGACGATTATGAGCCCGAAGGTGAGTTCGAGCACGCCGAGGAAGACCAGCGCGTCGGCGGCACCTGGAAACGCCCCCACCGAGAGCAGGAGAAGGCCAAAGATGATCTCGATGATGGCGAGCAGCGGTGTGTAGCCGAGACCGGCCACGCTGACTTGAGGCACGAACAGTGTGTCACCCACACCGCCGCGCAGAAGCGCGACTCCTCCGAGAACGAGAAAGACGACACCGAGCACGAGCGCCAACAGTTGCGCGGGGGTCCACATCGCCCCATCCGAGGAGACCCGGATGGCCCGCCGCTCCCTGAATCTGTCTGCCACAGCGACCTCCTTGAGGAAAAGCCACACAGTGGCTCCTAGCCTCAAAGGATACGCTCCGCCGCTGTTGAAAGCCTTCTGTGGGCCCTGGCAACGTGGTTCGCCCGGGCAGCGCCCCGTTGGAGTGGATGATGCCTTCCCGGGTTGCGTCTCGCTTCCTGGCAACCTCCCTGTGGGATGCGTATGTTGCCGGGCTGGCCGGGTGGAGTGGTTCTCCATGTCATGGAAGACGGTGGTGGTCAGCGCCGCAGCGCTCTTCATCCTCTATACCGTGTATGCGAACCCCGAATCCGTCGCGGACGCGCTCCGCAACGGCTGGGGCTTTGTACGCGGATTCGCCGCTGCTCTGGGGCGTATCGTCGACACCCTGTGACCCGGACCTGCATACGTGAGTAGCAGCCCACTCACCTACCGGTACCTCGCCCGGAATGAGAGGGTCCACCACGTGTGCCGCCAGCACTGGATCGTGCTCGCAGGAGCGTTCACCTTCTGGCTCGTCTCTGTCGTGTTCGCCCTCGCGGCGGGCATCCTCCTGGGCTCGGGACGGATCGGCACCTTCCTCAGCCCGATCGTGGACCCACTCGTCGCGTTGCTCGTGCTCGCCACGACCCTCCATCTCGGCGTTCACTACGCCCGATGGCGGCTGGCCCGCTTCGTGTTCACGAACCGCCGCGTTCTGTTCATCGAGGGCCTGCTGTCTCGCAAGGTCTCCGCGATTCCGCTGGCGAAGATCACCGACACGACCTTCACGCGCTCGCTCTTGGGACGGCTGCTCAACTACGGCAGCCTGCTGCTCGATTCGCCGGGTGAGCAGCCGGGGATCGCGACCCTGGCCGCGCTGCCCCAGCCAGACGAGCTGTACCGCCTCATCATGTCTCTCGTGCCGCACGACAGCACCCCTCCGCAGCCGAGTCCTCGCTCGCGTGCCGAGGACGACACCGACGAGATCCCCCGCGTCGTCCTCTAGGGGCCTCGTCTCAGTCCTTCTCATGCAAGCCGAGAACGTTCCCGCTCTCAGTCGCCTCCTGCTGCCGGTCCGCCCCGAGGTCACGGGGACCTGCTGCGCCTGATAGAACGTTCTGATCGAGCTGGCGCGGTGAGAAGGGAGCAGCGGACATGGAAGTGGGCGTGCTCGGCACGGGTGCGGTGGGCAAGGTGATCGGCCGCCGGCTGGTCTCCCTCGGTCACGAGGTGTTCATGGGGTCGCGCAGGGCCGGCAATCCCGACGCCGTGGCTTGGGCGCAGCAGGCGGGCGAGCGGGCCCATCAGGGGACATTCGACAATGCCGCCCGATTCGGTGACGTGCTGTTCAACTGCACGGCAGGGGCTGCCTCGCTGGAGGCGATCGACTCGATACACCCCGAGCACCTGGCCGGAAAGGTGCTCGTCGACGTCGCCAACCCGCTCGACTTCTCGCGGGGATTCCCGCCTTCGCTCAAGGTTTCCAACACCGACAGTCTGGGCGAGCAGATCCAGCGGGCCCATCCCGACCTGCGAGTGGTGAAGTCGTTGAACACCGTGAACGCCGGGATCATGGTCGACCCGGCCCGCTTGCAGGGTCACCACAACGTTTTCGTCAGCGGCAACGACCCCGACGCGAAGGCGGTCGTCGCCGCCCTCCTGCAAGAGTTCGGTTGGCCGCCCCCCTCGATCATCGACCTCGGCGACATCACCACCGCCCGGGGGACGGAGATGTTCCTGGCACTGTGGCTGCGCCTGTACGGGGTGCTGGGGACTGGCGAATTCAACATCGGGATCGTCCACCAGTGATGACGCCGCCACGACCCTCCGCGACGAGCGCCGGCGAACGGTGGCGAGCGCTCGTGGAAGCGCGCCTGGCCGCCCTCGAGGCGACGGCACCAGGATCGGGTCCCCTGGGCCCGGCCTTCTGGGACGCCCGTGCGCAGCACTGGGCCGCCCGCATGACCGACTTCGACGAGCACAGCGCCTTCGCGGCTCGGCTGCGGGAGGTGGTGGGCCCGTCGACCAGCGTCGTCGACGTGGGAGCGGGTTCAGGGCGCTTCGCGTTGCCGCTCGCATCGGTGGCCCGCGAGGTCATCGCCGTCGACTCGAGCCGGGTGATGCTCGAGCTGCTGCGAGAGGAAGCGCAACGGCGCGGCCTCGACAACGTTCGCACGGTGCATGGTTCCTGGGAGGAGGTAGACGGAGTCGAGGGCGACATCGTGCTATGCGCCTACGTCCTGCCGCTCGTCGCGGATGCTGTCCGCTTTCTCGAGCGTCTCGACGCGGCGGCCCGCCACCGAGTCTTCGTCTACCTGGCGGCCGTGACCTCCGACCTGCTCATCGAGCCGCTCTGGCGTCACCTCCACGGCCTGCCGCGGCCTCCCGCACCGAGCTTCATCGATGCTGTGGCCGTCCTTCGGGAGGTCGGAATCGACCCGCGGGTGGAGGTCGTCCAGGCGCCCGCCTTCGGTTGCTTCGCCAACCTCGACGAGGCCGTGGACGACTACACCCGGATGCTGCGGATCGGGGCGGACGAGGCCCTGCACCGGGCCGAGCTACGCGGGATTCTCGAGGCCTGGCTGGTCGATGATGGCCAGGGGCTACGCGCACCGACCCCGACCCTGCCTGCCGTCATACTCAGCTGGTCACCCCACGGCATCGACAGGACGACAGAGACGACCTCCCACTCGTCTCGCTCTCCGTCGCCGGTCTAGACCTCTGACGAGCTGGCCGGCACACCCTTCGTCGCATGCGGGTCATCTGCCTCTACTGCGGCTCGAGCCGGGTAGTAGAGCCTCCGGCGCCACGAAATCTTCTGGAGAAGCCGCTGATGCACCCCGTATTCGTCGGAACCGAAGGGCAGCGGCTAGCCACGGTCGTCGGCTCCCTCACCTACACGCTCAAGCGGACCAAAGCGGCCGTCGGTCGCATAGCACGCGGCAAGCCAAGACATGCTTACGCGGAAGGCCCACCGGAGGGACTCTCGCAGCAGAGTCTCGAACTCCTGGTCCGCCAGCATGTCGGACCAGTCGCCCTGACGCGGATACGCCACGAACACCTGTCGGGCTGGAAGAGGAAAGGCGCGTTCCGTGTGCACCTGGAGGTTGAGAACGGCTCGACGTGGAGCCTGGTATTCAAGGACGCCTGCTACAACCGTGACGAGATAGCGCTCGATGGCCTGCCGCAGAGGCCCGGACCTCCTGAATATCTCATCCACACGACACGCACGGAAGGCCTTGCGAGCTACCTGCCTGAGGTCTATCAGTGTCACGAGATCTCCCCGCAAAGCCACTACCACTACCTCATAGAGGATCTCTCACGCAGCCACGTCCGGCTGCGCCAGCCACAGCTCGCCATGGTCGTATCGCAAGAGCTGCCGGCCATCCATGCCGCTCTCGAGACACGTATAGGTGAAGATGGCAGCGGTTTCCTGCGGTTCGATCAGGAATTCTCCTACAGCCTTCTCGGGTACGCAGCCGCCGCACTGCACGAGCTTGCTTCCGAGCGTCCGCTGCCTCCGCTCGACGCCGTGCTCGCGACCTGGGAACAGCTCGAACGCTTCTACACGCGAGGCCTGGTCTCCACCTACGACCGGGTTGAACTCAGCCCGATCCACGGCGACCTCAATCCGACCAACATCTGGGCGGACCCAAGTGACCCGCGCCAGCTGCGCCTCGTGGACTGGGAGTGGGCGGGCCTCGGGATCCCCCATTCCGACCTCGTATCCGTCTGCGAAGGGGGGTCGCCGGGAGTCGAGCGTGAAGCGGTCCAGCGCTACAACGCGGTGACGAGGTGTCGGACCCTCGAGGAGGATCGCAGCATCTTCTCCTGGTGCAAGCTGCAGCGCTGTCTGTCCAACGCGGCCTACTGCTCCCGCCAGCTGCTCGAAGGACCTGCCATCCAGAGACGCTTCGATCTCGGCAGGGCCGTCCAGCAGTCGCTGAGGAATATCGCGGTCATCCTGGCCGCCACCAGCCCCTGACTCGCGGGCCTCTCACATGCGGCTGTAAGGGCCGCGTCAGTACGCGCCTCGTCCTGACAGGACGGCCGGAATGGTCAGGAGCAGGAGTTTCACATCCAGCCACAGTGACCAGTCCCGGATGTAGGACAGGTCCATCTCCATCCAGGTGTCAAAGTCCAGATCAGAACGGCCGCTGACCTGCCACGTGCAGGTCAAGCCGGGCTTCACCGCCAACCGTCCCCGCTCACGGGGCCCGTAGACCGCGTACTCGTCTGGAAGCGGCGGACGAGGCCCGACGAGGCTCATGTCCCCCCGCAGGACGTTCAACAGCTGGGGCATCTCGTCGAGACTGAGCTTGCGCAGGACACGGCCGACCGGAGTGATGCGAGGATCGTTGCGGACCTTGAAGATCGGGCCGGTGCATTCATTCAGATCGGCCAGCTCAGCTCTCCGTGCTTCCGCGTCCCGGTACATCGAGCGGAACTTGAACATGCGGAACGGCCGCCCATCTCGTCCGAGTCGCTCCTGCACGAACAGCACGTGCCCGGGTGACGTAGAGATGATCGCCAGACTCGCGATGAGCAGCACGGGGGCGAACAGGATCAGCAGCAGCAGGCTCCCGACGATGTCGATGGCACGTTTCACGCCGAGCTTCCATCTGCTGTGGAGCCGGGCGGCAACATCGCTGAACTGCCCGTCGAGGTGTGGGATGAAGTCCGCGCCGAGGAACGGCTGCACGACGAGCTCGGGGCCGCCCTCGACGGCAGCCGCGAGCTCCGTGCCCACCGACCGGAAATTCGAGTCCATCAGTGATCCGGCCGCGAGGCCGTCGGCGAGCGAGCTGGGGAGGCCCTCCGGCCCCCGCTGTGGCGCATTCATCCCCACTAGGAGGCCTCCTTCCGAGTCTCCGCCAGGGGCTCCGCCCCGGCGGCCGTTCCCCACTCATCCGTACCGGGAGGGCGATCCGGGCGGGATTTCGCCTCGGAAAGCGCGACCACACGCCGCTCACCCTCCACCCCGAGAAGACGCTGATAGAGCCCCACGTAGCTGCCCGCCTGGTGCTCCCACGACAGCTCGTCCTCGATGCGGGCCCGGGCGAGCTCTCCCATCCCTCGGCGACGGTCGGGGTCGTCAAGGAGAAGGTCGATGGCAAGGGCGAAGCCAGCGGGATCGTTGTCGCTGACGTAGAGGCCCGCTTCACCGGCCGAGACACGCGTCTCCTTCAGGTCGAAGGACACGACCGGAAGACCGAAAGCCATGTACTCGACGACCTTGTTCATCGTGCACAGGTCGTTGAAGCCGTTCTTCGGATCGGGCGCGAGGCCGAGGTCGGCGGTGGACAGGTAGTCGCCGATGAGCCTGTCGTCCGCTCGTCCGGTGAACGTCACCCACTCCGACAGGTCGAGCTCGTCTGCGAGCTTGCGAAGGTCCTCGAAGCAGTCGCCGAAGCCGAGCAGTGCGAAGTGGCAGTCGCGTCTGCCATGCTCGTGGACGAGCTGCGCGATCGCTCGCAGGAGCAGGTCGACCCCGTCCTGGGGCCCCATCACGCCCAGGTAGCAGCCGAGGAAGCGGCGCCCCCTCTTGAGCTCGGGGCACGGGAGTCCGCGGCGCATGCGCCCTGCGACGGGTCCGCTGCGCACCACGGACACCGTTTCCGGGGAGCGGCGTCCGCGACGAAGTGCAACCTCGCGGAACGAGTTGTTCGTCGCGATGACGTGATCGGCGAGGCGGTAGGTCGCCCGCTCGAGCCATGTGAGGAAGGTCAGAAGGAGCGCAGGCCCGTCGGGAAAACGCACCCGGTAGAGCTCGGGGCAGAGGTCGTGCTGATCGAAGACGAAACGCTTTCCAAGCAGCTTGAACGGCGCGGCGAGCAGGAAGTAGGTGTCGGGAGGGTTGCAGGCCTGAATCGCATCAACCCGATCCCGGATTGCCACCCGCATGGCCAGCCGGGCAGTCTGCAACCAGCAGTAGGCGAACTCCCAGGCGAAGCCGAGCCGGTTGCGGGCCTGCGAAGGGGGGTCGTACTTGTGCAGTCGGACGCCCTCGAGAACCTCGAAAGGAGGATCGCCCGGTCCCTTGGGACAGATGACGGAAACCGAGAAACCGGCCGCGACCAGTGCCTGGCATTCGAGCCAGACGCGACGATCCAACGGCACCGGCAGGTTCTGGACGACGATGAGAAAGTGAGGGGCCGGCCGTATGTCACCGCTGTCAGCGAGACGGTCACTCCGAGGCGTGGGTCCGCTCGTTCTTGGACGTCGCTGCAAAGTGGTCGGCTCCTCAACGAAAACTGCGGAGGAGTTCCTACGACCAGATCAAGGCCCCTCGGTAGTGACGCGTGTCCCGACAGTTAGATACACGTGACAGTCGTCCCTGGCCGGTTTGCCGCTGGACCCTGAGGATCCGGGGACACTTCTCGCAAGGAAAACCTTCGTATGGGGGCGAAAACGCCTGAGGTCACGCTCGTCGTGGTGACGTACAACAGCGCTCCGCTGTTGCCCGGGTTCTTCACCGCGCTTCCTTCGGCGCTGGCGGACGTCGCTGGTTACGAGGTCGTAGTGGCGGACAACGCGTCCTGCGATGAAAGTCCCGCGCTCGTCGCCGAACTCGAGCCGGAGGCGACGGTCATCCGCATGGATCGCAACGGGGGCTATGCAGCGGGAATAAACGCGGGGATTGCACGGGCGTCGCAGAGCTCCCGTGCGGTACTCGTCTGCAACCCCGACTTACGCCTCCACCCCGGCTCTGTGCGGCTCCTGCTCGATGAGCTGGCCTCACCTGCAGTGGGAATCGTCGTGCCGCGCCTCCTCGAAGCCGACGGCAGGCTGGCACTGTCCTTGCGCCGCGAACCCAACATCCTGCGTGCGCTCGGGGAAGCCCTGCTGGGAGGCAACAGGGCCGGATGGTTCGCGCCGCTCGGCGAGGTGGTCAGCGCCCCCCACACCTACGAGCGCCCCGGCAACGCAGACTGGGCGTGCGGAGCCATGATGCTCATCTCACGTCGGTGCCTCGAGCGGGTTGGCCCCTGGGACGAGTCCTTCTTCCTCTACTCGGAGGAGACCGACTTCGCCCTGCGTGCCCGCGACGCCGGTTTTGAACTGCGCTACGTCCCCGACGCGGCGGCGACGCACCTGGGCGGAGAGCGCCACACCTCGGCACATCTGTGGGCCCTGCTCACCGTCAACCGGGTTCGCCTCTACTCCCGCCGCCACGGGCTCGCCCGCACGGCCGCCTTCTGGGGCGTTGTCACGCTAAACGAGGCCCTGCGAGCACTAGCCGGGCGAGCCGTCCACCGCGCGGCGCTCGGGGCCCTACTGCGGCCCCGACTCTGGGCTGACAAGCCTGACCAGCCCGGCCAGCGCATGAGGCAATGGGCAACACCATGATCAGCGTCGTGGTCCCCGCCCATGACGAGGAACGCACCATCGAACGCTGCCTCTCCGCCTTGCTCCGTGACGTGCGCCCCGGCGAACTCGAGATCGTCGTCGTCTGCAACGGCTGCTCCGACCGCACGGCGGAGGTGGCCAGGCGCTTCGGCCCCCCCGTCCAGGTGATCGAGACCGCGGTCGCCTCGAAGATCCACGCCCTCAACCTCGGCGACGAGGTCGCCAGGGGCTTCCCGAGGTTCTACGTCGATGCCGACGTCGAGTTCACGACACCGGACCTGCGGGAAGTGACCGAGGTACTCCAGCGCGGCGAGGCACTGTTCGCCTCTCCCTGTCTCGAGCTCGATCTCCGGAAGAGACCGCGGTGGATGGTGCGGGCCTACTACAGCATCTGGCACAAGTTGCCATCCGTGCAGGCGAATCTCGCCGGCTCAGGGGTCTACGCGGTATCTGAGGTGGGGCGTCAGCGCTTCGGGCGCTTCCCTGACCTCATCGCCGACGACCTCTTCGTCCAGCAGCAGTACGACCCCTCCGAGCGGCGACGGGTGCAGTCGAGTCGGTCGCGTATGCGTGCCCCTCGCACCTTCTCAGCGCTCGTGCGCCGCAAGGTCAGGGTCTTCGCGGGAAACGAACAGCACGCCGAGTTCTTGCCCTCATCCGGCACCACCACCGACTGGACCGGCTGGCTGCACGTCATCCGGGAACAGCCCTCGCTCTGTGTCCACCTCCCCGCCTTCGTCCTCGCCTCCGTCGCAGCCAAGGTCCTGGCACGTCTCCAGCTGTGGCGCGGGACCATCAGCTGGGGGCGGGACGAGACGAGTCGCGCCTGATGCGGCGCCCACTCCCCTTCGAACACGAACCACTCCCGCCCGGCGACGGACGCGGAGTTCACCTCCTGCCTGACCTCGAAGTCGCGGGCGAGCAAGGGCGGCGGACGTTCCGGGGCGCCCTCCCGTGGGCATTCGTCATGAACGGGGGGCAGCAGGCGGTGACGCTGCTCGTGAGCATGGTGCTCGCGGCGGTCGTCGGGCCAGCCGTGTACGGCCTCGTTGCCATGGCGAACGTCTACATCGCGTTCCTCGACATGCTCCTGCAGCAGGGCATGGTGCCAGCGATCGTGCAGCGCAAGGATCTCCAAGAGGCACACCTCGACACCGCGTTCTGGTTGGTGATGGCATCGGGTGTCGTGCTGCCGCTCAGCGGGATCGCACTGAGCGGTTGGTGGGCGGACGTCAACCGGATGCCGGACCTGGCGCCGGTCATCGTCGCGTTGAGTGCGCTGCTGCCGATCCGGTCGCTGGTGGTGGTCCAGGACGCCATCCTGCGTCGCGCCATGGACTTCCGGGCGCTCGCGTTCAGGACGAACCTCTCGGCGCTGGCGGGCGGGGCGGTCGGCATCAGCATGGCGTTGCAGGGTTACGGCGTCTGGTCCCTGGTAGCCCAGCAGCTCACCGCAGCGGCAACGGAGGTGCTCGTCCTGTGGACGGCGAGCCGTTGGCGTCCGAGGGTCCGCTTCTCGGTCCGCGCCGCGCGTGAGCTGCTCAGTTTCACCTCGGGATCCGCGCTTTCCAGCATGGGGGCGTTCATCCACACCCGCGCGGATGCGTTGCTGATCGGGCTCTTCTTCGGCCCAACCGCGGTCGGCCTGTACCGGCTGGCCGCGAAACTGGTCGAATCGCTGAAGACCTTGGCGATCAAGACGCTCCAGGCGGTCTCGCTGCCGGAACTCTCCCGCTTCCAGGACAATCCGCGCGTCTTCAACGAGCGGTTCCTCGACATCGTGCGGTTCAGCACCTGGGTGGCCGCCCCACTGTTCGGCGCGCTGGCGCTGACCAGCGGTCCCTTGGTCTCGCTCCTCGGGGAGGAGTGGGCCGGCAGCGCTGCCGCGATCACCGCCCTGTCCTTGGTCGGATTCTCCAGCGCGCTGGGTGGGTTCAGTGGTTCCATCCTGCAGGCGCTCGGGAGGCCCCACCTCCTCGCAGTGCTGACCTGGACTGCTGCCGGTCTGAGCGCCGGCGGGTTCGCCGTGGCAGGCTTCTGGCTGCTCGACGCCAACGAGGCGCAGCAGGTCCTCGGCATGGCGATCTCACGGGTGGTGGTCGTCGCCGTCCTCCTCCTCACGATCAACATCGCCGTCGTCATGAAGCTCACCTCGGTCCGGCTCGCGCAGCTCAGGCGCGCCGTGGGACCGCCCCTCACCGCGGGATCGCTGATCGTCCTGATGGTCTCGGCGGCCCGCTGGTTGTGGGGTGCCTGGCTCACCTCGGCCCTCGCCGACCTCGCCCTCACGCTGTCCCTCCTGTTGGTGGCAACGGCCTGCTCGCTGTTCGTCCTCGAACCTCGCGTCCGACCACTCGTGATGCAGACCTTGACGGCGCTCCGTGCCACGAAGAGCAGTGCTTTGCAGGACCGGCAGGCCGGCGCTGTGCCGGACGCGGCGCGCCACCACCCGCCGCAGGTACTCCTCCCCGAGACGGGTCCCACCGACGTGACTCCGTGATCCGCTCCGCCCCGACCCGGAAGCGGTCACGCCGCTAGCCGGCGCCACCTCCGCCCCGAAACGTCTCCCGCGGACACGACTCTCGCCGGTGACTCAGTGCGACCCGCCATGTGGGCGATGGTCCAGTGACGGCTGGGAGCGTGTGCGGCACAGTGGGTGCGTGCAAAGCCCGATGCAGGCAGATCGGAAGGTCGACAGATGGCAGACAGGTTCAACCAACCGCCACGAGACCCAGAATTCCCTCCTGACGAGCCCGGGGCCGCACGTGAGCCGCGGGAGCGAACGGGGCTCGACGACGTCATGCCCGGAGAAAGTGGCGAGCAGGCCCCTGGAGCCCCTGGCGGAGACACGAGTCTCCCTGGTCCGGGCCTTGGCGAGAGTGTGGAGCCTCAAGGCGCACCGGGAGTATCACCGGATCAACCGTGGGGGGAACCTTCCCCGGGAATGGGTGAGCAGCCTTCCCCAGGCATGGGGGGCATGGGCGAGCAGCCTTCCCCAGGCATGGGGGGCCCGGGGCAGCAGGGGCCTGGTGGCCAGGGCGGCGGATTCGGCGGTGAGGCGCCACCCTCGACGGGTGCAGGGACCTTCGGCACCGAGGCGCCGGGCTCCACCGGTGCAGGGGCCTTCGGCACCGGGGCGCAAGCTCCGACCACTGCCGGTAGGTCCGGCATGGGTGATCGCAGGGAGTCCGGCGAGGGAGGCGTGCTCGACTCCATGAAGGACGCGCTCCGCAAGGTGAAGGACGCGGTCACACCAGACGAGGAAGACACGCAAGACGAGAGTGTGCGGCCCGGGCCGCTCCCAACGGAGTCGCAGGAACGGCGCGGGCATCTGCCGCAGGAACCGCAGGAAGGACCCGGCGGCAGCCTTCGCTGAGGGTCAGACACGGAGGGGCCTGCCGCGTCCATGACCGGCGCGGCGGGCTCCCGGTCCCAGCAGGTCCACGCGCGCTCTGACGCCTGCGAGCCCCACCACCACGAGCGGCCCTTCTAGGGCTCAGGTGATCCGCTCAGCGGGTGCGATCCTGCTGTCATCGTCGACCTGGACACCGAGCGCCCGGGCAAAAGCGGCTGCTCGCCGGTCCCAGCTGTGGCGCCCCGCGAACTCCCGGCGGCGGGCAACCAACATCGGTGCTGCCCCCTCCCCCAGCGCCCGATCGACCTCGTCCACGAAATCGGATGGATTTGAGGCCGCGCGCACGAGCTCGGTGTCGAGCCAACGGACGGCGGGCAGGTCGGTGGCCACGGCGGCCCGCCCTGCGGCCAGGTATTCCAGTGTCTTCAGGGGAAAGCTGGCTCGGTTGAACGGCGTGTCGGCATAGGGGACGAGCCCGACGTCGATCACGCGCAGATAGGACGGCAGTTGCTCGAACGGCTTGTGACCGACCCACCTGACGTTTGGTCGTCCGAGCAGCCCGTTCATCCGCTGCAACTGAAAGGTCCGCTGCCGAGGCCCGACGAGCAGCAGGGAGTGGCCGCGCTCCGCCACCGTCTCGAGCAGCCGAAGATCGATCCGATTCGACAAGTGACCCACGAAGCCCACGATCGGTGGGGCCAGGTCGACGTCATCGGGGACAGGGGCGTCGTCCGTGGCGGCGAACAGTTCGACGTCGACACCATTGGGAATGAATGTCGGCTCGACCCCCCGGGCGCGAAACTTGTCGGTCAATCCCGGGGAGCAGACGATTACCTGAGTCGCCCGCCGCAGCAGGCGTTGTTCGACGTGGCGGACATAGCGTGCCGAGACTCCCATGAGTCCTGCTCCGGCGGCGAAGTCGTCGGTGGCGTACAGCACCCGCTGCTCCTCGCCGCAGGCGCCGAACAGGTCCCTTTGCCCGATCACCACCACCGCTCGAACCCGCCCGCCGAGCTGTTCTACCGCCCGACGCAGTGCGCGGCGCACGAGCGCCTGTCCCAGCCTGCGCATGCCCGGCCGGTGACTGCCCGGCTGTACGACGGGAGTCAGCCGGGCGAGTGACGGTCCCAGGAGGCGCAGGCGCTGGTCCTCGAGCGAGGCCGCGACATGCGGATGGAGGCGCGGGGTGAGATGTGACAGGGGCGGGTCGACGTAGAGCACCGGGGTGAATGCGGTCAGGCGCTCGGCGATGTGACGGCCAGCCAGGCGGTGGCCATCCCACGGCGCCCCGCCGCATACGACGACGAGCCCGTCCCCGGCAAAGGTCGTCTCCACGGCCGCTCCTGTCAACCCCCCAACTCCAGGCGCTCGGGGCGAGGCGACGTGAGCACGTGCTTCACGGCCCCGAAGGGGTTCTTCACGAGGTGCAGCCAGTGGCGACGAAGCCAGGTAGTCATGAGGAGGTGGCAGCGCACCCGTTCCGGCCAGTCGAGGGGAGCGCGGCTGATCGCCCGCCGCATCTCGGCGGTCAGCTTCCAGACCGGCAGCGACAGCCGGGGCCGGCTCGGGTCGAACCAGAGTTCGCGCGAGCGGTGGTCGGGCCGGCGGTACACCGAGCGGTCCGCATGTTCGCGATGGAGGAAGAGCGGCTCGGGTACCTCGACGAACTGACCGTGGAGTGCGAGCTCGGCGAGCAGGACACGGTCGGAGGACACGAATGCGCCGAGCAGGCCGGTCTGACGCATCACGTCCGTAGGAACGACCCCGAAGACGTGGTAGCAGCCGCCCCGGTAGCGCAACAGTTGGCGCCAGCGCTCGTGCGGCTTCTCCGCGGCAACGGCGAAGGACTCGTCGATGATCCCGTGTGACCGCCCCGCCGCGTCGATCGTCACCGTCTGCGTGTGGCTCAGCACCGCTCCAGGCTGCGCCTCCAAGGCGGCGACGCACCGGGACAGGTAGGTCGGGGCATGCTCGTCGTCGTGCGCGACCCACTTGAAGTAGGGGCCCGAGGCGAGCTCGACGACCCGGTTGAAGTTCCACGATGCGCCGCGGTTCTGTTCCGAGCGCAGGAAGCGGACCCTGGGATCCTCACGGGCGTAGGAACGGGCGATGTCGGGAGAGGCGTCGGTCGAGCCGTTGTCGGAGATGATCAGTTCGAAGTCGCTGAGATCCTGGGCGAGGATCGTCGCGATGGCGCGGTCGAGGTAGCTGGCTCCGTTGTAGACGGGCAAGCCGATGCTCACGAGCGGCTGTGAGTGCTGCATTGCGACTCCAAACAAGATCGAGCTTGCGGCTAACTGTCTGGCTGATCAGCGCGACCAGTTCCCCCCCCTGGCGGGAGGAATGGCCGAGCGCCGAAAAGGCCCATCGTTGGCGCTGGCTCCGAGCACTTCGATGCTCCCGCCCCAGGCGGCCAGGTTCTTCTCCTCCTGGTCACCGTCGCCCCGACTCTCCATCTGGTCGACGCCCCTGTCTTCGTCGTCCAACGTGTGGATCGCTTCGTCGTCGTCTTCAACCGAGACCTCAGGAAAGCTCCCCCTCGCGGCATCTCCGCCGCTGGCCTCCTCGGGTTTTCCATCCCCATGCTCGCCGGGAGCATCCCCGGATTCTTGGGCGTCCCGCCGACCCGCCTGACGTCTCTCCCAGGCACTCCACCAGGCGTCGACGAGCCCGTCCGGTTGCTCGAAGTTCCCGCTCTCCCCCGACGCCTCGTCCGCTGGCACTTCGTGTGGCACTTCGCTGTTCGCGAGCACGTTCTCGCCGTCCGCGGCCACCGGGGGGTCCTCGATTGATTCGGGCTCTGCGTGGTCGACGAAAACGTCGACCATGGGCCCAGGCGCGGGATGTGGGTGCCAGCCGTTGCTGTGCGCCGTTTCCGGTCCGGCCTGCGGTTCGGGCTTGGGGAACACGAAGGCCACCTCGGAGGCGGGACCCGCCGGAGGAGCCAAAGGCACAGCCGGCGCCTCGTACTGACGCCGCTGCCGACGCCAGCCCGCCAGGGTCTCGACCGCGAAGGCCAGCATGATGGTGAGGCCGATTCCCACGGCGCCTACCGCCGCCATCACGCGAGGCTTGCTGCCGGAATGCACGGTCCCCCGCGGCGGGCGCAGCACCTGGCTACGGATGAAGGTCTCCTGCGGAGCCCCGGCCGCCTGTTGTCGCGCCGCGAGGTCGTCCTGCGCCCGCTGCATCACCAGCTGCGACGTATGGAGGACCTGCTCCATGCTCGACCCCTTTGCCGTGACGGTCAGTATCGGGGTCTTTTCCGTGGGCTCTATCTCGTAGTCGGCGTTGGCGCCGAGATCCGCCAGCTCCCGCATGACCTGCTCGCTGCGCAGGGTCTCGGCGAGGATGACCGCAGTCGAATCCAGACTGGAAGGGATGTTCAGGTAGGGGTTGACGGCGACCGCCCCCCCCTGAGACGAAGTGGCTGTCGAGGGCCCCAGCAGGAGCACGGAACCTTCCGCTTCATACTCCGGCGCCACGCTCCCTCCGGCGGCGACGACCGTGAGCAGCGTGAGGACCACACCGGGAAGGACGACGTCCCAGCGACGCAGGAGGACGCGGAGAAACGTCACGAAATCCACCAGCAGGCCTCCTGCCGACCTCGCCGACCAACGGTGGTCATCGGGGGGAGGTCTTGATCACACACTTCAAGCGGTTGCGCCTGCATGGCGCGGGAACGGGAACGTGTCATGTGAACAGCGCAAAGGAACGCTCTTCGCCTTCTCAAAACACTCCTCTGCGCACATACATGAATACTGCCCGCGAGAGTGTTTCATGTGGTGGGAGCATCGCTAGTGGCACATGTCCTCCCCTCGCGACGCTACGGTCAGAGATCCGCCGCGAGCCACCGGAGGACCCGGATGGTGGTGTGAACCGGCAGCTGAGGAGGAAACGACGGTGCCGCTGTCTCTCGGTCGTCGGGCCGTCCGTCGACTGACACCAGCGCTCTCCCCAGTCTGTTTTTCGCTCGTCGCCCTGCTCGGACTGCAACCGCCGGCGCCTCACCTGCCCGCCTTGGACGCACCGCGGCGCCCCGATGCCTCTAGTACCGGCGTACCCGTCGGAACGGTGCTCCGCCCATCCGGACCACTGGTCCTGACCGAGGACTCGACGGTGATCGAGGGGCTCGACGTGCAGGGCTGTGTCGAGGTGAAGGCGCACCGGGTCACCATCCGCCGGACGCGGATCCGCTGCCCGGAGCCGTATGGCATCCGAATCCGGCGCGGCTTTTGGGGGACCCGGGTGGAGGACGTCGAGGTGGACGGGCTGGGATCCACGCGCTCGGTCGGGGTCTCCGGCTCCTATCTCACCCTTCTCCGCGCCAACATCCACGGCGTCGGCGATGGGGTGCGGGTGGGCTCGAACTCGCGCTACGAGGGCAACTTCATCCACGACCTGGCCATCGGGGGCGGGTCCCACAACGACGGCATGCAGCTGACCGGCCCGACTTCGAAGGTCACCATCCGCGGAAACACGATCATCCATGTGCGACGCCAGACCTCTGCCATCATCGTGAAATCGGACCTGGGGCCGATCAGCGACATCCTCATCGAGGGAAACTGGCTGAACGGAGGCACCTACACCGTCTACGCCTACTCCACCAAAAAGTACGCCACCCAGGATGTGACCCTGCGGGCCAACCGCTTCGGGCGGGATCACGTCTACGGGCCAGTCGCCACGGAAAACCCTCGGCGTCTGCGCTGGGAAGGGAACGTCTGGGAAGACAGCCAGGAAGCCGTCCCGCCACCGCGTTCCGTGGAGGCCGGAGAGCCGGCGCAGGGCTCTTCTCCCTTCGGCACCCAACTCTCACTTCTGCGAGGGCTGCTCGAGGCCCTCGTGTGGCTGACGAAGGCGCTGTAAGGCCTTCTCCCTCTCAGCCCGGGAGTGGTCCTCGCGACCCGGTACTTACCGTCGGAAGCGCCGACTCGACCTCAGCGTCCACCCTCGTGCCGAGAGACTCGCTGGACTTCTGCTCGTCACCCCTTGCGAGACGCCAGAGCGCGCCGCAGCAGCCGAGCAGGAGGAAGAGAAGTCCCGCCGCCATCGGGAACGACAGGGCATCGAAGGTCGCGAAGGCGAGCACGAGTACAACCATGGAAGCGACGAGGGACTGTGCGAGATCGCGGACCGCATGGTCGCGCGATCGCTTTCGCGTGCGTCTCATGAGGAAGATGGGGACGAGGAGCAGCACCAGGAGAGCGGCGAGCCCCACGATGCCGGTCTCCATCAGCGTCAACAGATACTGGTTGTCCAGCAACTCATAGCGCTTGGGCAGGAAGGTTCGAAAGCCCTGGCCGAGCATCGGGTGCCTGGCGACGTATCGCCCCACGAGCGCGTAATCGGCTGTCCGCCCCTGAGTGCTCGGATCCGACCACAGGTTGGTGAACAAGCTGAGGATCGTGCCGAGCAGGCCCGGAACCGCGGCCTTTATCGCGACTGCCACCACCGGCAAGGCCAGCAGGGATTGCAGGCGACGGCGGGCCGGCCAGCTCGGCCAGAGCACGAGCGCCGCGCCGGCAAGACCTACGATCGCCGTCCGCGAAATGGACATGGGAACGGCAACGACCATGGAGAGCAGGCACAGCCAGCGCAGTGCGCGTCGCCTGTCGGCCGTGAAGGCGTAATGAGCCGCCAACGGCAGCACCGTAGCGAGCATTGCTCCGAACTCGATCGCATGCGTCGCGGTGCCGGCAACTCTCCGGAAGTCCGAACGACCACCGATGAAGTCAAAGGAGCCATTCGGAACGAGCCCAGGCAGGCGCATGAAGCGCGCCACGTCGAGACCCGTGGCGAACTGGAAGATACCCAGCCCGGCCACGATCGACGCCAGGATGACAAGCCGACGCAAGAGGACGTTCAGCCGCCTCAGATCCACGATCCCATCGGCCGCCAGCAGCGCCAGCCCCGCCAGGGTTGCCGCCTGGAACAGGCCCCGATCGGCTGCCCTGGCCTCCACTCCTGAAACCGCCCGCGAAAACGCAACCGCGTAGCTCGCAAGGACGGAGGCTGCGAAGACGTAGACCGCGGTGCGGACGGGTTGAAACCCCCGGGCGCCACCGAGAACAGGTACGAGCCGGGATGACACCCACCACACGAGCGCGAAGAGCCCGACGAGCCCAGCCGGTGTCACGGCGAACCCCAGCGATGCGATGATGAGCTCCGAGGGAATGAGCAGGAGCAGCCCGAGGTAGACCGTGAGGACGGTGACGGCATCGACGGACGGCCCGGCGACGACGTCCTCGAGCAGTCCCGGCTGCGCCAGGGGAAGAGGCCGGTCTGGCACGGTCAGCGTGGGGCTGGCAGTACGGGCCAACTGCTCGTCCTCGAGTTTCGCCTGCCAGCGCAGAGCATGGCTTCTACTACCACCCCGACCCCGAGCCGGCAGGCGCACGGAGGCCTCGCGCGAGAACTGCGCGACCCAGAGAGGGTCCAGCCACGTCTCCGTCTGTGCCAGGGACACCTGCCCCGTTCCTGCTGTGGCGGCCCTCAGCACCCCATGCTCGGCAGCGACGGGCACATGCACGGGGGCAGCGAACGCCGCACCGATACGGCCCTACTCGCAACTCCCCTGCAGCCTCAGTTCGACGCGGCCGCGCACGCGCAACCGCCGCCGCAGCAGGGACCTGAGCGGGACGGCGCCTGCCTGGGCGCCGGCGAGACGAGGGACAGCCGGCGTACGGTGTCGTCGTGACCGTGCGGACAGACTGCGGACTCGGAGGCGGCTACGACCGGCCGCAACGCCTCGAACTCCTCGCCGCAGGCGCGACAGCGGTACTCGTAGACAGGCATGAGGTCAGGATACCGCTGCCATTCACCGGACGGCCGGTTTCGCCCGCGGCGACCGGGATCGGTCTTGTCAGCAGTTATCGGATGCGGGAAGACCCAGCAGTCTGGCTTGGAGCCAGTTGGCGACCTCGGGCGCGGCCTCCCCTGCGGCACCGCTGTGGCTGCTGAAGCGGTAGGTCTTCCACTGCACGTTCGCGCCCCTCGCGCACCAGGCCAGACGCAGGTCGCGACCGACCGAATAGGGGATCAGCTGGTCTCTCTCGGCGTGATAGAGGAACAGCGGCATCGGCGGGGCAGTGCCACCGAGGTTGTTCTCCGCTAGCCGGACGCGCCAGGCTGGCCGCTCGTCGATGTTGGTCGTGGTGTAGTCCGACATGCGACGGAAGGCCGTCTTTGCCACCAACTCCTCCCGGCAGTCGTCGGCGATGTCGGCGGCGTATCGCCTGCCTTCCTCGGTGAGGTACTCGGTCAACGGCAGCTCGGGATAGGCGGCCTTGAAGCCGATCCCAGCGGCGAGCACGAAGCCCACGTAGGGGCCGCCGTCGAGGTGGGCCCGGACCTTGGGCAGATCGGCCGGTACGCCCCCCGCGGCCACGCCTCTGAGCGGAAGCTCGGGCGCATAGCTCGGCTGCAGTTGCGCCGCCCAACCGGCTGCGGCGCCGCCCTCCGAGTAGCCGGTGATGGCCATCGGTGCGGTCGGATCGAGTTTTGCGTCCGCCAGCCGAGTCGCGGCGCGCAGCGAGTCGAGCACGCTGCGGCCCAGGGACCTTCCCACCGCGTAATGGTGGTCGCCGGGGGTACCCAGCCCCTGGTAGTCGGTCACCGCCACCGCAAAGCCTCGGTTCAGCAGGTTCTTGACCAGCGTTGCCTCGGGGTCGCTCCCCCGCGCCATCCACTTCGAGGGGGCGCACTGATCGCCCATCCCGTGCGTGCCGACGGCATAGCCCACGATGGGGCGCCTGCCCGCCGTCCACGGCGACCGCGGTACGAGCACGATGCCCGACACGGCGGTGGGAGCCCCCGTGGCGGTGGTCGATCGGTACAGGATGCGCCTTGCGCTCACGGTGGGGTCATAACCGAAGGCCGTCGGCTCGGCGCGGATCAGGTCCCCAGGCTCACCGTGTGGCAGCGGAGACGGCGGCTCGTAGAAGCTGCCGTCGTGGGATCCGGCCTCGGCAGCGGTCCCGGTCATGCTCAGTCCGGCGACGGCCGACAGCAGCGCGACGACGAGCGCGAGCACGCTGCGACGCCTCGGCCACGTCACTGTGGCCGTTCTCATCCGCGACCTCCGCACGACGCTGAATGTTGTTGGCTGCCACATGCTCGCACAGGTCGAGGCGCTCGTCTCTGCTGAACGGCCGCAATGTTTGCCGGCCGTCTTTGTGAGGCGTGACAATCCTCGGATGGACGTCGACACCACGGCTCCCCGCCCGGATGCGCCTCTGTACGTGCGGGCTGCCGCCCGTGTACCAGAGCTTGCCCGCCGCATGGTCGCCCAGCTCGAGGCCGAGCTGCCGTTGTACGCCCTGCTGCCACGTGAGCAGCTGGAGGGTGAGATCACCGACATCGCCGCCCACCACCTGCGCCTCTACCATCGCGTGCTTCGGGAAGGGCGGACCCCGACCGACGCGGAGCTGGCCGAGCCGATGGACTCGGTCGCGCGGCGGGCCGAGGAACGGATCCCGCTCGCCGACCTCCTCGGAGCCCTCCATATCGCCGCCCAGGTGGCCTGGCAGGGGCTGGTCGAGATCGCACGACCGGAGGACGTTCCCGACCTCATCGCGGCCGTCCCCTATGGCCTGCGCTACCTGCAGGCGGTCACATCTGCCACCGCCATCGTCTACTCGGAAGAGCAGCGGGCCATCCACGGCGAGGAGAGGGAAGCGCGTCGAGCCCTGGTCGCGGCCCTGCTGGCTGGCGAACCGGACGAGGCCCTCGCCGAGCGGGCGGGTGTCCGGCTGGCGCCCTCCTACGTCGTGCTGGCGCTGAAACTCCCCCAGGCTCACAGGCACAGCAGCGCTGACGCCGGCGTCGCGGTCGCAGTTCGTCGCCGCGTCCGACTCGTTCAGGCCGAGCTCGACTCGTTCGCACGAGCATCCGTTCTCGCCGCCCTCGACGCGGACGAGGGCATCGCGCTGCTGCCCGGACCGCCTGATCCCCTGTCCGCCATTCCCAAATCCCCCACCCTCGGCGAGGCGGAGATCGCTGAACTCGTGACCCGCATCGCCACCGTAACCGCCACACCCGTCATCGCCGCCACCGCCCGGGCTACCGACCTCGCGACGCTGCCCGCCGCCGCGGACGAGGCGCGACAGATCGCCAGCCTCGCCCATGGACTTGGTCGCCCGCCGGGCGTTTATCGACTCGACGACGTGCTGCTGGAGTTCCAACTCACCCGCCCCGGTCCGGCCCGCGGCCGGCTGGCAGCCCACCTCGACCCCCTTGCGCGCCACGAGCACCTTCTCCAGGCCCTGCGGGTCTTTTTCAGCCATGAGCACGACCGGCGCAAGAGCGCGAGGGCCCTGCACATCCACCCCAACACGCTCGACTACCGACTACGCCGAATCGCCGAGCTCACCGGCCTCAACCCCTCACGACCCGCGCATGCCCGCGTCCTCGCCGCGGCCCTGATCGTGCGCGACCTGCCTCCCGGCGAGTAGTCGCTGCCCTGCCACGCCCGGCAACCGCGGGCGCTCCTCGCCAACCCGGGCTCCCTGACACAGCTTCCGGAAGTGGCGCGCACCGCGCTGAGACGGCCCTGGCCGACGGAGTGGGCGCCGCCTTCCGGCTCGCCGTGCCGCTGGCCGCGCTGGCGTTCGTCCTGTCATGGCTGCTCGAGGAGATCCCTCTGCGTACGGCTGCTCACGTGGCCGTCGGAGACGGCGTGGCCGACGCGCAGGGAGCCGCGGCTGTGGTCGATGCGGTTCCAGCGCCGGGAAGCTCACCTCGCCCTGCCTTCCCCGTCGTCACCTCCGTCCGTGGACGCCGGGCCCGCTAGTTGCTGTCTCAGTCCCCCTAGGAAAGCGACGGGAGATAATCAGTCAGCGGCGCTCCGGATGGAGGCGGAGGTAGTGGCTGAGAGCCGGCGCCAGGCGCTGCGGGTGCCGGCGAAGCCGGCGGGTGGGTTGGGTCTGGTGCAGGGGGCGGAGACCGGGCGGGGGTCGTGGGGACCGTCGCCGGGGTGGCTGTGGTGGGAGCCGACGACGGGGCGCCGCCGGGGAGGCTCGGGACACCGTCGAGGATGCGCGGAAGCCTGCTCCGCATGAGGAAGACGTTGTAGACGTCGTAGCGGGAGATCGTGAAGTAGATGTCGGGGCCTTGCTGATCGGGCAGCAGGTAGGGCGCGTAGAGCTGCTGGTCCGCAGCGGGAGCCAGGACCCGTTCCTGGTCCCAGGGGCCCGTGAGGAAGGGGGCCGACCGCAACACGATCGCCTCGCGCACCACATTGAGGTAGGTCATGAGCCACTGCCCGTGGTACTGGCTCCACTGCACGGAAAGCTCTCCGACCACAGGAGGCACGATGAGCGTGGCGGCCTGCTCGCTGCCCCTTGCCCATACCAACCCGTTCCAGTACGTGTAGGCGTCCTTGTCGAGCAGTGACCCTTCAGCCACACGTGCGACCTTCACCCCTCCGAAGCGTCCCCCCGGTATGCCGAACAGGTAGACGTAGCCATCGAGGCGCACCATCGCGACCTGGGCGAAGTTGCTGCCCTCAGGCCAGATGACGTTCGGATCCTTCACCCACGTGCGCCCCTGGTCATCGGAGAAGGCGAGGCCGGAGTGGCCGACGACCCACCGGCCGGGCGGACCCCAGCTACGCACCGACATGTAGTGCAGGAACATACGGTTGCCCACCGCCACCCCGTTGGTCGGAATGACCGTGAACTCGACTTCCGGCACCTTGCGGGAGGCCAGCAGCTCCTTCGCGTGGCTCTCGCGGTCGGTCACCATCCCGTCGAACCTCAAGCCGTCCGAGGGGTCGAGGTCGCTCATCCAGGCCATCGTGTTGCTGCGCCAGTCCACGCCCCAGCGCTCCCCGAACGTGTCGCCGAAGACCATGCGGAGCTCGTTGCCGAACCGGAAGGTGTGCCCGAGATCCGTTCCGTAGACCCCCCACCGGTCGGTGCGGTTCATCGAGCCCGCCCCGGTCAGCTGCGCCACGACCTCCGCCCTCTGGACGAGGACAGGCGGGGGCAGCTGGGCGAGCACAGGCGCCGGCGAGGTAGGGGGTGGCGCCGCGCTCGCCCCCGAGGCTGCAACCGAAGCGACGGCCAGCGCCGACAGCAGGAGCGTGAGAGAAAGCCGGCCGGGCGACAGAGGGGCCTCCCACGCAAGAATGGAGAATCGGGCTCGCCCATGCTAATCAGAGTGGAGCTGCCCCTGGGAGTCCTTGACGGCTCGTTCAGGCCCAAGACCGCTACCTACAGCATCGGCTACCGCTTCAGGGACGTCTGAACCCATCTTCCCGCCCTGAGCACGCCACGCACGTCGAGCAGCGCGGCGAGGTTGGTGAGGGGATTGCCAGCGACCGCGAGGATGTCCGCGTCCTTCCCCGGCTCGAGCCTGCCTTTTCTGTCGCCGAGGCCGCAGGTAGCGGCCGCCAGCGAGGTCGCCGCCCGCAGGGCCTCGACCGTGCTCAAGCCGATGTCCGCCAGGTCCAGGATGGCGTGGGGCAGGAGGTCATGCGGCTTGGCTGGACCCACCCCGGCGTCCGAACCCGCGATGAGACGGACCCCCGCGCGGTGCATCTGCGCGATCACGGACTTCATGGCGTCGAGATGCGAGGCGATGAGCGACGGTAACGGCGGCAGGCCGGCAAGCGCCTCTGCGGGAAGCATCGCCAGCGTCGGGCAGACGACGATCTCCTTTTCGGCCAGGCGGTCGAGGAGCGCCGGGTCGGCCTGGGCGCCCTCGAGCGTCATGCAACCGCCGTGCTCGATGCCGTCCACTCCCGCCTCCACGGCCTGTCGCACCACTTCCACGCCGTGGGCGTGCGCCGTCACCTTCCTGCCGAAGCGATGCGCCTCCTCGACGGCGGCCCGGAGCTCCGGCAGGCTGAACTGCGGCGTGAACGGGTCGATTCCGGGAGTCAGCACTCCTCCGCCCGCCATGATCTTGATGACGTCGACCCCTCGCCGAAACCACGACCTCACCGCTCGTCGCACCGCCAGCTCGCCGTCCACCTCCCCGCCCATGAAGTAGCAGTGACCCCCGGTCACGGTGAGTGGTGGCCCTGCCGCAACGACCTCGGGGCCGATCTCCTCGCCCCTGGCGAACCACTCCCGCAAGGTCACCCCCAGAAAGGCGCGGTCGCCGAGATCCCGCACCGTCGTGACCCCGGCTGCCAGCGTCCGCTGTGCGGACAGGCGCATGCGCAATGCAATGGACGAGTCGTCCTCGGCATTCATGCGCCCCGCAGGGTCGAGGCTCGCGTCGAAGCCGAGGTGGACGTGACAGTCGAACAGTCCGGGGAGCAGGGTCACGTCACCGAGTTCAATGATCTCCACGCCCTCCGGTGGTTCCACCCCACCACCTGCGACCTCGCGTATCCGGCCGTCCTCGATGAGCACGAGGGCATGCTCGACCAGCGTCCGGCTCACCCCGTCGAACAGCCGCGCCCCGCGCAATGCGAACACCGACCCCACCTCCCCCTTACGGCCGCTTCCATGCCCGATTGGTCGGAAGTGGTGCAAGCGGTGGCAGTAACTACCGTTCATTACCTTGGTGCTCGCCCGAAGCTGCGAAGTCGACGACAATACGTTGCTCACTACCCTCGCCTAGCTCACGTTTGCTCGCGGTCGGACCGGAGACAGAGGTTGACCTTCTCATTTCCCATCAGCCTGGATGTGAGCGGTCGCCGCTGCGTCGTGATCGGTGGTGGTCCCCAAGCCGTGGACCGGGCGGCCGATCTGGCCGCGGCGGGTGCTGAGGTCGTCGTGGTGCCGGCCAACGGCTACCGCGCTGAACTCCTCGACGGGGCACTGCTCGCGGTCGTTACGGGCGAGGACGGCACCGATCCTGCCGCCGTCTTCTCGGATGCGGAAGCCCGGGGCGTCCTGGTCAATACCATGGACGACGTCGCGCACTGCCATTTCGCGTTTCCGGCGATCGTCCGGCGGGGTGACCTTCGGGTGGCTATCTCGACCGCAGGCAAGGCACCTGCGCTCGCCCGACAGCTACGGATTCGGCTGGAACAGGAACTGCCGGCGGCCCTCGCCACGCTGGTCGAGGTGCTCAGCGAGGCGCGAGAGGCGGCTCTTCCCAGGAGCGTCTCGTTCCAGGAGTGGACCGACCGCTGGCGGCAAGCCTTGGCCGACCTCGACAGTCTGCTCGCGCAGTGCGAGGACGGGCGGGGCAGGGAGGTACGCGACCGCATACTCCAGACGGTGACTCAGGAGGCTTCATGAGCTTCGGTGGTCCTGCCGCCATGCCCGGGACCGTGCACCTCGTGGGTGCCGGACCGGGTGATCCGGGGCTGCTGACCTTACGAGGGGCCCGACTGCTGCAGACCTGCACACTCGTCGCATCCGATCGACTCGTCGCCAGGGAACTGCTCGAGCTCGTCCCGGCCGCTGCCCTGCGGTTCGAGGTCGGCAAGCGCTGCGGGAGCGGGCTGTGGTCGCAGGAGGACATCAACCGGCTGCTGGTCGATGCTGCACGTGACGGTCACGCGGTGGTCAGGCTGAAAGGCGGAGACCCGTTCGTGCTCGGGCGCGGCGGCGAGGAGGCCGCGGCATGCGTCGCCGCCGGGCTTCCTTTCGAGGTCGTGCCCGGCGTGACGTCGGCCGTGGCGGCACCGGCCGCGGCGGACATCCCGGTCACACACCGCGGCCTCGCGTCCGGCTTCGCCGTGATCACCGGGCACGAAGACCCAGGGAAGGACGAATCACAGGTCGACTGGGCCGCGGTCGCGGCGTTCCCGGGCACGTTGGTCGTGCTGATGGGGCTGGGGAGGCTCCGATCCATAGCCGACCTCCTCATCGCGCATGGGCGGGACCCCGCGACTCCGGCCGCCGCCGTGCGCTGGGGAACGACGGTGGAGCAGGAGGTCGTCGAGGCGCCCCTCGGACAGCTTCCCGAGGCCGTCGCCAGCCACGGTCTGCAGCCGCCCGTGACGATCGTCATCGGTGAGGTCGTGGAGATGCGGGCGGTGCTCGCCGCGACGCCCGCTCTGGTCGGCGCGGCCTGACCAGGCCCAAACAGGCCCAAGACCGTTACTACGACGCTCCCGCGAACCAGGCCCAAACAGGCCCAAGACCGCTACTACGACGCTCCCGCGAACCAGGCCCAAACAGGCCCAAGACCGTTACTACGACGCTCCCGCGAACCAGGCCCAAACAGGCCCAAGACCGTTACTACGACGCTCCCGCGAACCAGGCCCAAACAGGCCCACGACCGTTACTACGACGCTCCCGCGAACCAGGCCTTCCTGCGCGCCCCGGGGACACCCCTCGCCCTATTTGCACCGTAGATCCCGTAGTACGCAGCGAAGACAGCCGATAGCCCGGTATCAAGGGGGGCGACAGCGAGGCGGCGTCGCCGTCGAGCGGCCCAGCGCAGGAGCGGATGATGTCAGCCACAACGATTAGAGGGCCTGGGGCCGCCGCCGAAGGCGGCGGGAAGGCGGGCCCGGTCCGCGGGAGGTCGGGTCCTTTGAAAGAGGAGCCGACGTGGGACCTCGTCCTCAAGCGCAACTCGATCGAGCGCTTGAAGCAGGAGAAGTTCCCGCTCGACATCGTCGACGAGCTCCCTCAGCTCATCGCCATGGGCTATGAAGCCGTCCCGGAGGAGGACATCGTCCGGCTGAACTGGTGGGGTCTGACCCACGACAAGCCGAAGCTCGGGACCTTCATGGTCCGCATCAAGGTGCCCGGTGGCCTCGCGTCACCGGCGCAGCTCCGCGGCGTCGGACAGATCTCGCGCGATTACGGCAAGAACTATGGCGAGCTGACCACCCGTCAGGGGCTGCAGCTCCACTGGGTCCGACTCGACCAGCTGCCAGAGGTGCTCGACGCGGTCCGAGCCACCGGCCTGACCACCGTGGGCGGGGAGGGCGACACGGTACGCAACATCACCAGTTGCCCGGTCGCCGGTATCTCGCGGGACGAGCTGTTCGACGTCCGTCCGGTCATCGAGCGGGCGGCGGCCTTCTTCTACGGCAACCGCGACTATTCGAGCCTCCCCCGCAAGCACAAGTACACCATCAGCGCCTGCCCCGGCCACTGCAGCGCCCCCGAGATCCACGACGTCGCACTCGTCGGGGCGGTCAAGGACGGGCGCGAGGGTTTCGCGGTCCGTGTGGGCGGCGGCCTTTCGAGCACACCCCGCCTGTCGCGCGATCTCGGGGTGTTCGTGCCCGTCGAAGACGCGATCGAGGTCTTGAGAGCGATCACCGATGCCTGGCAGACAAACCTCCGCTACCGCGTCAGCCGGGCCAAGGCCCGCATCAAGTTCATGATGGATGACTACGGGCCAGAGGGCGTGCGCGCGATGGTGGAGGAGCGCCTGGGTCGTCGACTGGAAGACTTCGACGCCCCGGAGCCGGCGGGCGAATACGACCACCTCGGTGTGCACCCCCAGAAGCAGGAGGGCAGGGTCTACGCCGGCTTCTCCGTGCCGATGGGTTGGATGAGCGGCGACCAGATGGTCGCTGTCGGAGACCTGGTGGAAGAAGTGGGCGGCGGCATCCGGCTGACCCGCCAGCAGGACCTCATCGTCGGCGACATTCCCACGGAGCGGCTCGGCTACCTGCTCGAGGGCATGCGCAAGGTCGGCTTTCCGATCACACGCAACAAGGTGTATGGCAACTCGATCGCCTGCACGAGTCATCGCTTCTGCAACTACTCGGTCGCCGAGACGAAGGGGAAGCTCGAGGAGATCCTTGCGGAGCTCGACCGTCGCTTCGCTCAGGACGTGGAGGACCTGAAGGTCTTCATGGACGGCTGCCCGCACGCCTGCGCTCACCACTGGGTCGGCGACATCGGGCTGCAGGGCACGACCACGAAGCATCCCGGCACCGGGCAGCGCGTGGAAGCCTACGACGTGACGCTGCGTGGCGGGCTCGGCGCCAAGGCCGCGATCGGCAAGCCACTGCTGCGCCGGGTGCCGACCGACGACATCAACGATGTCATCGTCCGTCTGGTGGACGGCTGGCTGACCGAGAAGGCGGCCCGCAACGGCCATGGCGGCGGCTACTCGTTCCGCGACTTCTGCGACGAACGTTCTGACGAGGAGATACGAGCCCTCGCGGCCGGGGAGCCGATGGAGGAGGAGGCCGAGTCGGAGCATCCGGTCGTGCGAGTCCCCGGCATCCTCCTCGAGTTCTCCGATGGTGTCGACGCGATCGAGGTCGAGGCGCAGAGCGTACGCGAGGCCCTCGGAATTCTCGCCCGCCTCCACCCGAAGCTGGTCGACTACCTCCTGCCAGAGCCCGAGAAGGTGAACCCGACGCTGAACCTCTACGTCGGCGAGGAAGACATCCGGGCGCTCGGCGGTCTCGACGCTCCGCTCAAGCCCGGGGAGGAGCTTCTCATCCTGCCGGCCCTCGCAGGCGGGTAGCCGCTCAGTAGCGCAGCGGTAGCGACCGAGTTGGACCGGGCCCAGTAACAGAGAGCATGGAGAGCGTCGTGCTGCAACAACGCATCGTCTTCGACGACCTCGAGATCGGAGAGATCGCGAATGATCTCGACGACCAGGAGCCGCAGGAAGTCATCGCCTGGTCGCTCGAGACGTTCGGCGACCACATCGCCATCGTCACCTCCCTGCAGGCCGACAGCATGGTGGTGCTCGACATGGCCTACCAGCTCAAGCCCGACATCCGCGTGATCACCGTGGACAGCGGCCGCCTGCCTCAGGCCACGCTGGAATTCCTCGTCCAGGCACGCGAGCACTACCCGGACTCCCGCTGGGAGGTGCTGTCTCCCGATCAACGTGAGGTCGAGACGATGGTGCGCCGCCACAGCCCCGACCTGTTCCGCAAGTCGGTGCCGCTGCGGTTGTTGTGCTGCCAGATCCGCAAGGTGCGTCCGCTGCTCGGCGCCCTCGAAGGGCTCGACGCGTGGTTCACCGGCCTTCGACGCGACCAGTGGGCCTCCCGGGCGGCCATCAGGAAGGTCGAGCTCGACCATGACCACGACGGGATCGTGAAGGTCAACCCCTTGGCGGACTGGACCAAGGAAGAGGTCTGGGAGTACCTCGACGACAACAGGGTCCCGGTCCACCCGCTGTACGCGCAGGGGTACACGAGCATCGGCTGCGAACCTTGCACCCGCCCCATCCAGGCCGGAGAACACGACCGGGCGGGGCGCTGGTGGTGGGAGACGAACGCTCCCAAGGAGTGCGGCATCCACTGCCCGATCGAGACCGGCGGCTTCGAGCACGAGGTGCACGCCATTCTCGGAGAGGCGCACAACGACTCCATCGGCCACTAGGGCGGGTGCGGTCTTGGGCCTGTCAAGACCGCAGGCGGGACAATCCGAGGCGATGCCAGACACCGAGCCGGGCAGCATCACCCTCGACACGGAGGAGCGTGAGCTCGTCCGACAGGAGTTGGACGCCCTCCTGCCTGCGCTGTCCGGGGAACGGCTGCAACGCTACGAGCAGCTGGGGGCCGCGGTAGGGGCGGGCAGCATCCCGCCCGAGTCGGTACCGCTGCTCGAATCGCTCCTGGAGCTGGCGCTGCAGACCGCCCGTGCCCGCCGCCTGTACCGGGCCGAGGGAGAGCGGGTGCTCACACAACTGTTTCGTCGTACTCCGCGCGGACGCGAGCTCGCCGAGCACCTCGATCAGGTCAACCACGCGCTGGGGGCACTGGCCGGCCACACCCTCAACCGCGCCCGGGTCGGTATGCGAACACTCGGCCACTTCACGCTCACGCTCGAAACCGAAGCGGCCACGATGACCCTGGCCGTGCGCCCGGACAGCGTCAACGTCGAGAGCGTCTCCGTCGGGGATGTCCAGGGCCCGGCGGGCTAGCCCTCCGAGGCCCGCTGGAGCGACCCGACCGTGGGCAGGGTGTAGGTGAACGTCGAGCCTTGTCCCTCGACACTTTCCGCCCAGATCTTCCCGTCTTGCGCCTCGACGAGACACCTGCAGATGTAGAGACCGAGGCCCGTTCCCTGGGCTCGCTGCCCCTGCTGGCGCTGCTCGAGACGTTGGAACTTCTCGAACAGCTTTGGCATGTCCTCGGATCTGATCCCGATGCCCCGGTCACGAACCTCGACCTGAAGATCCTGGCCTTGCAGGGATACTCGTAGCTCGATCTCGCTCCGAGGCGGGGAGAACTTGACCGCGTTCGACAGAAGGTTCCTGAGCACCTGGCGGTTGCGGTTCTCATCACCCCGCGCGGGAGGTAGGCCCTGTGGAATGTGGCTGCGGAAGCGCTCGGGGCCCGTCGAGACGGCGAACTCGTCCACGACGTTCCTCACCAGCTCCGCCAGGTCGAACGGGGCGACGTCGTAGCTGAACTGTCCGCTCTCGATGTGGGCGACCTGGAGGACGTCTTCGATCAGCCGTGACAGCTGGCTGGTGTGAGACGACACAACCGCGAGGTACTGCTGCTTGTCGTCCTCGCTGATCTCTTCCCAGTTGGAGGACAGCATCTCTATGAGGCCGGTGACGATCGCCATGGGTGTGCGAAGGTCGTGGGCCACCATCGCCACGAACTCGTTCTTGAGCCGATCGAGCTCACGAAGCTGCTCGGCCATCTGGCGCTGCAGTTCATAGGCCTCCTCGAGTTCGTGCAGGCTGCGGTCGAGTCTGAGGTTGGAACGGGCGAGCTCGGCGGTCCGCTCCTCGACCCGCTGCTCGAGGGACTCGCTCAACTGTTGGACTGCGGAGAAGCCCTCGATGTTCTCCATGGCAGCACCGGCAAGGGTGGCGATGAACTGCGCCAGGCGTTCCTCCTCGGGTCCGAACAGCCGGTCCACCTGACCGTGACGCACGAAGAAGCATCCGGCGGGGCGCTGCCGCACGAAGATGGGCGCGCACATCGCCGACCGGACTCCCAGGAGCGCGAGGCTCTGGTCCGGGTCCTGGCTCATGCCCTCCGAGTACACCACGGGCCTACCAGCCTCCAACGCCTGCAAGGCGAGGTCCTTGACCTGCTGTTCCACGGGTTTCCCCGACAGCGTCCTGACGTCCGTCATGCCCGTGCCGTCATCCTCACTGCTCTCCTCCTCGACGACTCTCAGGAAGAGACAGCCCTCTCCACGCAGAAGCCTCACGGTCGCGTCTTTCCCGGCCGCGACGACCGCGTGCTCGGAGAGGGCCGCGGCGATGCCGCGCCCTACTTCCAAGAGGGTGTCGAAGCGGTCTGCCAGCGACACCGTCACCGGTCGCCTGGACTCCAGGCCGTGGCTGACCTCGGGGCGCAGGAGGTCGAGTTCCTGCTGCGCCGCCTTCAGGTCCGCTTCCGCATCAGACCACCCGTGTAGCCGCCCCACTTCGCCTCGTGCCAGCAGACTCTGGGCTCGCTCATAGCGGGCGCCCTGCTCGTCGGCGACCGTGACGCTCTCGTCGAGGTATCGCCGCGCCCGGGCAGTTCTGCCGGCAAAGGCGGCATAGAAGGCCCTCTCCCGCAGGGCATGGGGAAGGTCGTTGCGGTACAGGCGCGCGATGCGGACCGCCCACGACGAGATACGCCTCCCGCGTCGCAGCAGGTCTCGGCGCCTTCCCGTCGCCAGGGTGGGAGTCGTCTCGGCCGCCTGCCGCAACGCGGTCGCCATCCAGGTGAACAACGGGAACACATAGACGTTGATCAACCGAGCGCGCCTGAGCAGGTGAAGCCCGTCATCGAGCACGCGCACGGCTTCCAGGGGATGGCGTTGGCCGAGCAGCCGGACGGCTTCCGCTTGGAACACCATCGCTGCTGTCTGGACGTCCTTGCCTGGTCGCTCGAGTTCGGCCTGCGCGAACTCCTCCGGGATGTTCCCGGACGTTGCCAGCCCCCACGGTTTGAGGCTGATCCCGGTCGTCATGGCGTCGCCGATCTCGACGCCGACCTCCCGCACCTGCCGCGCCGTCTGCAGGGCACCCTGGAGATCACCGAGCCGGTAGCGGCTCATCGCCAGGTGCCATCGGGCGACGTTCTCCTCCCAGCGATCTCCGGTCCGCTCCAACAGGCGGATCGCCTCCGTGCACTTGACGATCGACTCCTCGAACCGTGACGCGTCGTAGAGCACGACGCCGAGGAAGTGAAGTGACTGGCCCTGCCCCCACAGGTCACCCTGGGCCTTGCGGATCTCCAGCGACCTCTCCGCGTACCTGATGCCCCGGTCGTACATGGCGAGCACACCCATGGTGGGTGCGTGCGTCGAATACGCCTGAGCGAGCTCAGGCGTCGGCGGGTAGCGCTCGGCCAGGTTCATCTCCCGCAGGTGCGTCCACAGCATGTGAAGGGCGCTCCGGCCCACGAAGTAGGCGTAGAACAACCTGCCGTGGATCCGAACCGCCAGGAGGTCCGCCTCCGTCTTTGCCCGTCCGGTCCGCCCCGTGATCTTGTCCCGCCCGCGGTCTCGCCTTTTCCCACCCTCCGGGCCTGCGGCCTTTCCCCGGGCAATCTTGTCGCGGTCTTTGCTGCGCAAAGACCCGCTCCTGCTCCAAGACCGCACTCCCACCCTATGGGTCCTGCCCCCCTCCAACTGGCGACGCCCGAGAAAACTGGGCAGGAGGCTGTGAAAGACCTGGACCGTGACTTCCCACATGAACCACAGGAGAAGGGTCACGCTGCGACGAGGGACCTTCTCGCCCAGTAGCCGTAGTGCCTCCTCCAGCCGGCCGATAGCCGTGTCCACGTCCCCGCGCTTGTAGGCGAGCTCGCCGAGCTTCGACTGGACGCGGGCTTGCTCCAGCCCACGTTCGGCCAAGGAACGCGCCTGCTCGAACTCCTGGGCAGCCGCCTCGTAGTTGCCCGACAACATGTGCACGTCGCCCAGTCCCTCGCAGATCCGCCGGCGGGTCTCCTCGTCCGCGCTGTCGGCCCCCTGCTTGGCGATCGCATAATGCTGTTCGGCGAGTCGAAGGGTATGACGCGCTCGGGCAAGCTCCGCAGCTTGCAGTGCGTACGGAAACGCCCGCTCCAGGTCACCTGCGGCATGGAAGTGATAGGCGAGTTCGAAGACGCGGTTCGTGTCTATGGCCTCGATCTCTTCCGCCGCCTGACGGTGCAACGACCTGCGCTCGGCGTCGGAGAGACGGTCGAGCAGGGCCTCCCGAAGCTTGTCGTGGGCAAACGTGCAGCGCACGTCGTCCGCACTGAGCCAGATGATGTGCCTGCGTCGTGCTTCTTCCAGACGGGACATAGCCTCGTATGCGCTTGTCTTCGCCAGGTGGGCGGCGAACTCCGGGTCGAACTCCTTGCCGAGCGCGGCGCCCACGGACAGCAGGTGAACGGTCTTCGCCGGCAGCAGCTCGAGTCTGCGAGACAGAAACGCCGCCGCCCGGCGTGAGGACTGAACCTCTGCCCAGGCAAGGGGCTCCACCCGCCAACCCGAAGGCTCAACGACCAGCGCTCCCGCCTCGACCAGGCCCCGCAGAACCGCCGTGGCCATGAAGGGGCTGCCTTCGGAGAGCCTCTCGACCGTTGCCAGCGCCTCTTCGGGCAAGGGGCCCGCCATCGATTCAGCCAGGCGGCGCACGTCGTCCGACCCCAGCGGCGGCAGCTTCAGGTGGACAGCTGGAGAAAGGTCACGCAGCGGATGTTCGTCGTCGACTTCCTCGGAGCGAAAGGCAATCACGACCAGTACGAAGCGATCTCCCGGGTCAGAGCGGCTCCAGTGCTGGAGCAGCTTCACCATGGCGTCGTCGGCCCACTGGCAGTCGTCGAGCAGGACCAGGGCGGGAACCTCTGGCGTCCCGAGGGCATCCAGCATCGCGCTGAGCGCGGCCAAGGCACGTGTCTGCCCGTAGGCTTCGGGTCCCATCGTCAGCCCGGTGCCCGACCCGATGACCTCCCTCAACTCAGGCAGCGCACCCACCACAGCATCGGCGTGATCTCCCAGATCTGTTCGGAGTCTCGCGCGCAGATCCGATTCGCTCTGCACGGCGGCGAGAAGACCGCCAGCTATCCCGGTCATGAGCTGGTAGGGCCGCTGCGCTGCCTGATCCAGCCCTTGACCTCGCAAGACCCACACGCCCCGCTGGCTGGCCCGCTGCGCAAGCTCCTCGATGAGCCTCGTCTTTCCCCGGCCCGACTCGGACTCGACGACGAGGAGGCCACCCTTGCCGCGGCGAGCGTGTTCCAGCTCTTCGTCGAGCGAGTCCAGTTGAGCGTCTCGCCCTACGAAGGCCGGATCCGTGAGGGTCCTACGCCTGTCATGCAGGCCGATGACGATCCCGGGCTCCTCCATGCCTGCCTGCAGCTGGTCGTCGATCGCCGTCAGATCGGCCACAACGCCGGCAGCCGATTGGTAGCGGTCACCGGGATCCTTGTGCAGCAGACGCTGAATCACCTCATCGAGGGCCCGAGGGACCTCCAGCCCCAGACGGCGCAGTTCCGCCGGACGGTCGGTAAGGTGGCGACGCAGGACCTCCCCGACCGTCCCCCCCTCGAACGGCGGGCGCCCGCTGAGACACTCGAAGAGTAGGACCCCGGCCGAGTACAGGTCCGAGCGCTCGTCGACCTCGCGATCCAGCATCCCCGTCTGCTCGGGGGACATGTAGCGCACGGTCCCTACCGGTACGCCGCGAACGGCAGCGTCGAGCCACCGGCTGCGCGCCAGCCCGAAGTCGATCAGGGTGGCCTCTTTGACGCCCCGTCCGTTGTCGCTGACGACCACGTTGGCCGGCTTGACATCCAGATGGAGAACTCCGTGGTCGTGTGCGTCCTGAAGTGCCTGCAGGACGCAGCGCCCGACCGAGAGCGTCTCCGCGACCGAGAGTGGTCCGTCCGCGAGCCGCTGCTCCAAGGTGACCCCAGGAACGTAAGGCGCGACGAGGTACAGCAGGTGATCTTCGTGCCCGACGTAGGGCAACGACGGATACGGCGACGGTCGTACCTCTCGGAGCACGCTCGCCTCGTGCTCGAGACGCATGTGGGCCACTCGAGACAGCCCTGACCTGCCCGCCACTTTGATGATGACCTGGGCCCCGCCTTCCAGGTCGACGCCCAGCAGCGTGACGATTCCTTGGCCGTCTTTCAGCACCCGCTCCGCACGGAAACGGCCTCCGAACAGCCGCCCTTCCAGTTCGTGCCCGGCAGAGGTCGCAGCCTGACCGCCACCTGGCCCTTCCCGCACGTCGACGCCCTCCCCCACCATCGTGGCAACCGGTCTAGCCGTCAGAGCAGGTCAGACTACGAGGACCGCGCCCGCTACGGGAGAGGTGGAAGGACCCAACTGGCAGGCGCGTGCCGAAATGGCGAGCGGCCCGCCCGATCGGCGGACCGCTCGCACCGCAGGACGAACCGCGGTTCGTCTCCTTCGGCGGTAAGGCTAGGCGGCCTCCTTCTCTCGCCACTCAGCCACGGCCTCGCTGACTTCCTCCTTGTCGATCACGTCGACCATCAGCGCGACCTGTTCCTCCCACTCGTCTTCGGGGATGGCTTCTTTCACCTCGTCTTCGAGGACGTGGTACACGGTGAGGCCCAACTGGGCCTCGGCCAATGGACCTGCGTAGCTCGGGTCGCCTTCCACGACGGTCTCGGCGGCGATCCCGGCGCTCTCAGCGTCCGGAGATCCCAAGATGACCATCAGGTCGTCAGTCCCGTGCTCTTCTGCCAGGCGCTCGATCGCTTCCTGGGTTTCGATGTCCATGGCCCCTGACGCCGTTCAGACGAAGCACTCGGTTTCGACGTATACCACTTCGCCTCCGGCCGCCTTGACGCAGGTTTCGATGGCGGGGCCGGCCACACCGTCCCGCTCCCCGATCACGATGACTTTCTTCCCTTCGAACAAGTCGCTTGCCATGTTCACCTCCTTTATGTGACTTTCTCGAGTTCCTCGTCCAGCCACTCCTTGAACTGATCCGGCTCCATCCCCTCCTCGGAGTAGCGCGAGACCTCCTCGCCGTCCTGGTAGAGGAGGAAGGTCGGCAGGCCCATGACCTGCTGCTGCATGGCCCACCGCTTGTTGTCCTGCGCGTTCAGCTTGCAGACCTTCAGGTCGTCCTGCTCCTCGGCCACCTCCTCCACGTGGGGCTCGAGTTCCTTGCACGGCTCGCAGTCCGGGGACCACACGTCGACCAGGACGAGCCCGTCGGAAACGGCGTCCTGGAAGCTCTCGTCGTCGATCTCTGTCAAGTCGGCCACGGTTAGCTCCTTTCTGGGTTGCGTTCTATCAGCACGCTCATACCGTCGGAGTCCTGGCTCAT
>JBHELG010000110.1:0-3785 GCA_046263195.1 Nitriliruptorales bacterium
TTGCGCGCTCGCCGCGTGACTGGAACGCCTTTTTCGCCGGCATGGGTGCTGACATGCCGGTCCCATGGGTCGTTGACCTGCTGCGCGCCGACCACGGGGAGACCGCAAAGCTCATCGTGAGTGGCCGTCCAGAGGACTACCGAGAGGTCTGCCGGCTCTGGCTGGAGCGTCACGACGTCCCCTACGACGAGCTCATCCTCCGAGCAGGAGGCGACTTCCGCCCCGACCATGTCGTGAAAGGGAAGCTCTTCGAACGCGAGATCGCGCCCCGCTTCGACGTCGCCCTCGTCTTGGACGACCGACCTGCCCTGGTTGCGATGTGGCGGCGACGGGGGCTCTACGTGATCCAGCCCAAAGACCCCGGCCTCAGCCCTTCACTTCCGCCGTCCGCCCCGGCCCGTCCCCCTAGGGAGCCGCAGGCTGCTTGAACGTGGCATCTCTCAGCCCACGGAAGGCTGCCCCACGTGCGGCAGGGTCCTGTGGCTGACCCGCGACGAGTGGCGCCTCCTGACGCGACGCTGCGGATGCCCATACCACGAGGAAGTCAGCGATGGCTCGTTCAAACTCGTCAGCTATGGGGTCCGGAACTGTTTGCCATGACATATTGGACCCACCCTCCGGGGGAAGTATCAGAGAGGCATTACCGAATTCCGCTTACGGCCCTCTCTCGCGTCGTCGACACGACGCGGGAGCGGTGGAATTGCGACTAATCGTATAGAAGGCCTAAGTGACGGGAAAATCAAGCCCCAATTTGAAAGGCGCGTGCTGGCGGCCGGAACACCTACCGTCGACGGTACAGGAGGTAATGGGGGTGACGGCGACCCGCCTCGTGTTTCTCGGTACCGGCGCGAGCGGGGGCACCCCGGGGAGCGGCCGCTCCCGGCGCCGCGAAAGCTCGCTTCTCGTGCGATCTACGGGCGCGAACGTTCTCCTCGACGCTACCCGCGACTTACCGCTGCAGGTGGACGGGGTGGATCACCTCGACGCCCTGCTCCTCACCCATGCCCACCGGGACGCGAGCGGCGGCATCCCGGCCTTGCGTGCATGGCTCCACGAGCGCGACGAGGGCCCGCTGCCGGTGCTCGCAAGCCGACGGAGCATCGCTGTGCTGCACGAGCGCTACAACCGTCTCGATCATTGCGAGTTCGTCCCGATCGACTCGGAGCAGACGGCGCGGGTGGGGGCCTGGTCAGCCACACCGGTCGTTGTCCCACACGCCCGCGACGACCGCTTCCAAACCTACGCGTGGCGACTGTCCGAGGCCGGCGGCGCCTTCGTCTATGCCTCGGACGTGTCGGAACTCGCCCCTCAACTCCGGTCTCTCACGCGAGGTGCGCGCCTTCTCATCATCGATGGCGCCATGTATGGACGCAGCATTTTCAGCCACCTCCGTATCGACACCGCGCTGCCTGAGCTCTGCTGCTGGCCAGTCGACAGGATCCTGACCACCCAGATCGGTCGATCCGCCCCACCCCATGAGGAACTCGAACGGGAGACCGCCCGCCTCTGCCCCCGCGCCCGGCCGGCCTACGACGGCATGGAGGTCAGGCTGTGACCGGCAACTAGGACGCTGCTGCCCCACAGAATGAACTCTCTAAGGTGCGCCACACGTGATGACGAGGGAGACCATGGGGGTGACGCTGGCACTCGCCGGTGACACGATGCTCGGCCGCAAGGTGGGCGAGCGGCTACGCAGCCTCGGATCGGGTGAAGATCCCACAAGCGCGCTGTTCTCACCGGAACTCATCGACTTGACCCGGGCAGCCGATCTCTTCGTACTCAACCTCGAGTGCTGCATTTCCGATCGCGGGGAACGCTGGCCCGACCCACGCAAGCCGTTCTTCTTCCGGGCTCCGCCCCTCGCGGTGGAGACGCTGCAAGGCCTTGGAGTGGACGCCGTGACGGTCGCCAACAATCACGCGCTCGATTACCAGGCGGAGGCGCTGCTGGACACCTGCGCCTACCTCGACCAGGCTGGCATCACCCATGTCGGTGCGGGCGCCAACCTCGCTGATGCACGGGCCCCTGCCCTGCTGACGGCTCAGGGCCTTCGCTTGGGCGTCGTCGCCTTCAGCGACCACCCCGCCGACTTCGCCGCCGGGCCGGGCCGTCCTGGGGTGGCTTACGTCGAGCTCCGAGGGGGCCTGCCCGACTGGCTTACGTCCACGGTTGGCGAGCTGACCGTCGACGTCGTCCTCGTCACCCCCCACTGGGGCCCGAACATGACGACGGAGCCAGTCCCTCACGTCCGTCGCGCCGCCGAGGCCCTCGCATCGGCCGGGGCTGGCCTCGTCGCCGGACATTCGGCCCACGCCTTCCACGGCACGACCATGCGGGGAGAGGTTCCCCTCCTGTTTGATCTGGGGGACTTCGTGGACGACTACGCGGTCGACCCCGCCGTGCGCAACGACCTCGGACTGCTCTGGCTCGTCACGATCGATGAGGGCCGTCCGCGGCGGATCGAAGCCGTCCCGCTCGCGCTCGATTACTGCCGTACCCGGCTTGCGGACGAGGAGGAGGCGGCCCTCATCGGAGAGCTCTTCGCCCGCCGCAACCGGGCCCTCGGCACGGACGTCACCTCGGAGGGAAACCGGCTCGTGGTGTCGCTGACGTGAGGGAGAGACCGGCGCGCCATAGGCAGACGCAGGGAGTCTTCTCCCCCATGACCGAACGTGTGTTCGCGTATCGGGATCGCTCCGCTAGGGTGAGGCTCGGTAAAAGCAGCTTTGCGCGGGACATTCCTGGGAGGCAGGCATGGCTGACGTGCTCGAACGTGGTGACCTCTATTTCCTCTACCGGCCGGCGGTGGACGTGGCCAGCCCTGATGGGCTGTTCGATGTAGCGGACCTCCACGCTGTCCTCAAGCCCCGTGATCGCGAGCTCTACCGGCTGCTGACGGTGGGCAGGAAGCGGCTCCCCGACCCGGAAGCCGAGGGGGAGAATTTCTGGGCTTACGTGGCGTTCGTTACCGGCGATGCCCGGGCCCTCACAGACTTCCTCGGCCCCCAGACCTACACGACGGAGACGCTCGGGGAACGCACACGTCCCGGGGCACGTCCCGCTGGCGCCGGCGTCTACGCGCTCGTGAGACGAGGTCGCAACACCGACCTTGCTTACCTGCTCGACCTTCCCGAGCAACCCGGCGCGGTGCAGGAGGCTCTGAACATCTCCAGTGAGGGGAGGGTGACGCTGGCGGTGAAGAACCCCCGGGCCGCCTCGCCGCCGGACGTCGGCCTCGGGGAGGACAACGTCGTCGAGTTTCCGTCCGAATTGCAGGAGCGCTTCGAAGGGCGACGCTGGGTGGCGGTCGACCCGCCGGGCTTCCTCGACCACTCCGGAGCCGAACTGTTGCTCGTCAGGCAGTCCGCTGACCCCGAGGTGCATCTCGAGTCGCAGGCCCCAGGGGAGGACCCGGGCGAGGTGTTGGCGCAGCTGCGCTTGGAGCGTGGCACGGCGCCGCTGTTGGAAGGGCAGTGGGCGTAGAGGGTTGCTCGGAGCGGGCGCGGCCCGCTGGTGCGCGGGGTAGCGGTCTTGCCTGCGCCGGCCTTCCTCAGGGGCAGTTCCCCGCGACGTACTCCTCGATCTGGCTCCGGGCCTCGTGGTCCTCGTGGTGCTTCTCGACGCTGATGGCGTATCTCCCGACGATCTCGTTCATGTCCTCGGGCGCCGTGGACAGGATGGGGCGCAGGGGCGGCGGAGGGGGTGGTGGAACTGGGCGAGGCGTCGGTGGTGATGGGGTCTCAGGGGCCGCTGGAGCCTCGGGTGGGGGCGGTGGAGCGCCTGGG
>JBHELG010000111.1:0-22437 GCA_046263195.1 Nitriliruptorales bacterium
GATGGTCATGCCGGGCGACAACACCCAGATGACCGTCGAACTCATCTCCCCCATCGCCATGTTCGAAGGCCTCCGCTTCGCCATCCGCGAAGGCGGACGCACCGTCGGCGCCGGACGCGTCACCAAAATCATCAAATAGACATCACATTCGAGCGGCAGGCTTGTAGGCGTTCAATCCGCACCGCGAAGCAAAGCAGGGAAACGATGGCAGATCAGAAGATCCGGATCCGGTTGAAAGCTTACGACCACGAGGTGCTCGACCGCTCCGCACGGGAGATTGCAGACACCGTCGAGGCGACCGGCGCCCACGTAACCGGGCCAGTACCACTACCGACGGAGCGCAACATCTGGTGCGTGATTCGCTCTCCTCACAAGTACAAGGACTCACGCGAGCACTTCGAGATGCGCACTCACAAGCGCCTCATCGACATCCACATGCCGACCCAGAAGACGATAGACAAGCTCATGGGGCTCTCGCTCCCGGCGGGCGTCGACATCGAGATCAAGCTGTAGACCTTTTCGTCTCCACCAACTGACGAACATGGCGCCGGCCGATGGGAACGGGCAGACGGCGCGCTCTGGCAGCCCGTTGGGGCTCACAGACAGACGAGCAAGAGGACGATCGATGGCCAGCAGGGGGATCTTGGGTACCAAGCTCGGCATGACCCAGGTCTTCGCCGACGACGCCCGCGTGGTACCTGTCACCGTGATCCAGGCGGGTCCATGCACCGTCACGCAGGTGAAGACCGTTGAGCGCGACGGTTACAACGCCCTGCAGCTCGCCTACGGCCGGCGCCGCAAGGTGAACAAGCCACTGCAGGGACACCTCGCGAAGGCGGGAATCGACGGAGGCGTACGGGCCATCGCAGAGTTGCGGACCGACGACCTGCTCGAGCTCGGCGCCACGGTGACCGCTGACGTCTTCTCGAAGGGGGATCTGGTCGACGCCACCGGAAGGAGCAAGGGCAAGGGCTACTCGGGGGTCATGCGGCGGCACGGCTTCGCTGGGATGGGTGACGGCCATGGTGTGAAGAAGAAGAACCGGCATCCCGGGGCCGTCGGGGCCTGTGCCACTCCCGCGCGCACCTTCCCGGGCCAGCGCATGGCCGGCCAGCTGGGCAACAGCCGGGTCACGGTTCAGAACCTCGAGGTGGTCGACGTCCAGCCCGAGCGCAACCTCATCCTCGTCAAGGGGGCGGTGCCGGGTAACAACGGCGAGATCGTGCTCCTCCGATCAGCGGTGAAGGCCCACCGGGGGGAGAGTGAGGAGTGATGGCTACCAGCGAGACGCCCTCGGAGGAGCTCGTCGTACCGGTCCGCAACCTGAGCGGCGACCAGGTAGGAAACGTCGAGTTGCCGCGAGAGTGGTTCGGGGGACCGATCAACGTGGCCGTCATGCACCAGGTCGTGACCGCGCAACTGGCCGCGGCCCGCGGGGACACCGCCAAGACCAAGGGCCGAGGCGAGGTTCGCGGCGGCTCACGCAAGCCGTGGCGTCAGAAGGGCACCGGCCGCGCACGTCATGGCTCGATCCGCTCACCGCAGTGGGTGGGCGGTGGCGTCGCCCACGGGCGAAGCGGTCAGCAAGACCACTCCAAGCGGGTGAACAAGAAGATGAAGCGTCTCGCGCTGTGCTCGGCGCTCAGCGACCGGGCCAGTGGGGGCAACGTCTCCGTGGTGCGGGAGCTGGTCCTCGCCCGGCCGCGGACGAAGGACGCGGTCGCAGCCCTCACCGCGCTGGGCCATCAGGAAGCGAAGACGCTCGTCGTACTGGCCGACAAGCACGACGCCACCTGGAAGTCGTTTCGCAACCTGCCGACAGTGCACATGTTGACCGTCGATCAGCTCAACACGTACGACGTGCTGCTCAGCGACGTCGTCGTCTTCGACGAGGCGGCACTGCCTCTGATCGGAACTGGCCGGCGAACGAGCTCCCCGGCGCCTGCTTCCGAAGCCGCAAGTGGCGGGGAGGCGAGGACGTGAAGGATCCCCGAGACGTCATCGTTCGCCCGGTCGTGTCGGAGAAGAGCTACGGACTGCTCGACCAGGGCAAGTACACGTTCATCGTCGACCCACGAGCCAACAAGACCGAGATCAAGATCGCCGTCGAGAAGATCTTCGGCGTCAAGGTGCTGAAGGTGAATACGATGAATCGGGCCGGAAAACGGAAGCGCCGCGGTCTCACCGTGGGCAAACGCCCCGATACGAAACGCGCCATCGTCACCCTCGTTCCCGGCGACGAGATCGAGATATTCGACGCAGGCGTCTGACCACCCACAACTCAGAGGTAATCGGCGGCCAATAGTTCAGAGGGGTCAACATAGGTTCGTCACAAGTTCAGCACAGGTTCGGGGCCGTCCCCAGGTGCCAGACCCGAGAAAGCAGCGCTTGGGGCGGGAGACCGGAGTCACGGTCTTGGCTTTGCCAAGACCGTGACGGAGGCGGGAGGGACTGAAATGGCGGTTCGCAAATACAACCCGACGACGAACGCTCGGCGCGGAATGTCCGTGGCGGACTTCTCCGGCATCACGAAAACCGAGCCGGAGAAATCCCTTCTCGCCCCCCTCCCGAAGAAGGCCGGGCGCAACACCCACGGGCGAATCACATCCCGCCACCGAGGCGGCGGCCACAAGCGGCGTTACCGCATCATCGACTTCAGACGTGACAAGGATGGCGTTCCCGCGACCGTGGCCGCGATCGAATACGACCCGAACCGTTCTGCCCGCATCGCGCTCCTCCACTACCATGACGGCGAGAAGCGCTATGTGCTGGCACCAAAAGGCCTGCGACCGGGCGCGAAGGTGGAGTCCGGAGAGCAGGCCGACGTGCAGGTCGGCAACGCCCTGCCACTGCGCAACATACCGGTCGGAACCACGGTCCACGCGGTGGAGCTACGGCCTGGCGGTGGCGCGAAACTGGGGCGCTCCGCAGGTATCGCGATCCAACTGCTCGCGAAGGAGGGGAAGCAGGCCGCCCTCCGACTGCCCTCCGGCGAGATCCGGCTCGTCGACAATCGCTGCCGGGCCACCATAGGGGCAGTGGGCAACGAGGAGCACGAGCTGGTCAGCCGCGGCAAGGCCGGGCGCAGTCGCTGGCTCGGAGAGCGCCCCCAGACTCGAGGCGTGGCGATGAACCCCGTCGACCACCCGCTCGGCGGTGGCGAGGGCAAAGCGTCTGGTGGCCGACCTCCCACCGACCCGTGGGGTAACCCTCAGAAGCGCACGCGCAAGAAGAAGAAGCCGTCCAACAAGTACATCATCCGTCGCCGGGGCGGCAAAAGGCGCTAGCGGCACGACCAGGTTTTGGGAGCAAAAGGAGAGCTGAGTAGCCATGCCACGTTCGTTGAAAAAGGGGCCGTTCGTCGACGACCACCTCATGCAGAAGGTGCAGGCGCTGAACGAGCGCAGGGAGAAGCGCGTCATCAAGACCTGGTCGCGCCGCTCCACCATCTTTCCTGAGATGGTCGGCCACACGATCGCCGTGCATGACGGCCGCAAGCACGTCCCCGTGTACATCACCGAGTCGATGGTCGGCCACAAGCTCGGCGAATTCGCCCCCACCCGGGTGGTGAAGTGGGGTGGCGCAGGCGAGAAGCAGGCCAGGACACGCCGGCGATGAATCGCCCGCTCAGCGCATCGACGAGGACGCAGTGACCATGGCGGAGACGAAAGCGACGGCCAAATACGTGCGTGTCTCGCCTTGGAAGGTCCGTCAGCTCACCAACCTCATCAGGGGCGAGCACGTCGAGGAGGCCAGGCGGATCCTGCGCTTCTCGGGCAAGGGGGCGGCCACGCCACTAGCGAAGGTGCTCAACTCGGCAGTCGCGAACGCAGAGAACAACGACGGTTTGGACCCCGATGAACTGTGGGTGACGAACGTGTTCGTCGACGAGGGGCCCACGCTGAAACGCTGGCGGCCGCGGGCACTGGGTCGTGCCTACCGGATCCGCAAGCGCACGAGCCACATAACCGTCGTGGTCGGTACTCGGGACGAGGGTTAAGCCAGGTCAGGACCGGCAGTCGCGCGGAGCGGCGGGATCCAAGCGAAAGGAGCAGGAGTCGTGGGACAGAAGGTTCACCCATACGGGTTCCGCCTCGGCGTCACGACGGACTGGAAGTCGAAGTGGTTCACGGACAAGAAGTACGCCGACTTTGTGCACGAGGACGATCGGATCCGCTCCTACCTTCGCGAGCGGGTCCGCCACGCAGGCGTGTCCCGTGTCGAGATCGTTCGAAGCGACGACCGAGTGGACGTCAGTGTGCATGCCGCTCGTCCCGGAATCGTGATCGGCCGTCGGGGCGCCGAGGCTGATGCCATCCGCTCCGACCTCGAGAGGGTGACCCACAAGCAGGTCAAGCTGAACATTCTCGAGGTCAAGACCCCCGAACTCGACGCGCAGGTGCTTGCCTTCAACACCGCTGAGCAGCTGCGGGGGCGGGTGTCGTTCCGGCGGGCCATGCGCCGGGCGGTTCAGGCGGCCCAGAAGGCTGGCGCCCAGGGCATCAGGGTCCAAGTCTCGGGCCGCCTGGGAGGCTCGGAGATGAGCCGTACCGAGTGGTACCGCGAGGGCCGGGTGCCGCTCCACACGCTGCGTGCGAACGTCGATTACGGTTTTGACGAAGCCCGTACACCCTACGGGCGTATCGGTGTGAAGGTGTGGATCTACAAAGGCGACGTGCTGCCGTCTGTCGAGGAGGCTGAGGCGCAGCGAGCCATCCAGCGGGCGAAAGCGGCTGCCGAGGGCCGTCCCACCGAGGAACGGCCCGACCGCCGCCGGGCGGCGCGCAAGGCTGCGCGTGCGGCCGCCCGCGCGGTCGGAGTAGGAGGAAAACGGGAGCAGGCGGCCGGGGCCAAGTCCGCGTCACCTCCGACGAGTGGCGCTGCCGAGGAGACCGCCGCGCAGACCCCGGGCATGGCGACTCCCGAGCAGCAGCCCACAGCCCCAGCGCCGGCTCAGGCAACGGGCCACGCTGGCGGCGGTCAGGTAGACGAGCCGCACGCGGTGACCGTCGACGAGCTCGGGAAGACCGCCGCCCACGATGTGCGCGAGGCAACGACCGAGCAGCTGCCACCACAGTCGGGGCCGATGACCCCCTCCGACGTGGCCCCGGACTACGAGCCGCCTGTGAGCTCGGAGGCGACCGAGCGACTGGTCGACCACGCGCTGAGGGAACCGGCGCCGCCAGCGGCTGAATCCCACGGTGATATCAGCGATGAGCCCGAGTCCGGTGCAACCGGCGAGGAGGGCGGCTGATGCTCGCGCCGAAGCGGGTCAGGCACCGCAAACAGCACCGGCCGAAGCCGCTGCGGGGACTGGCGAAGGGGCACACCGAGGTGCTCGTGGGGGACTTCGGCTTGAAGGCGACCACCCACGGCTGGATCAGTGCCAGGCAGATCGAGGCCGCCCGTGTTGCGATGACGCGTGCCATCCGACGCGGTGGGAAGGTCCGCATAACCATGTTCCCCGATCGTCCGATCACGAAGAAGCCGCTCGAGACCCGCATGGGCTCGGGTAAGGGCTCACCTGACCACTGGGTAGCGGTGGTGAAGCCAGGGAGGATCATGTTCGAGCTGTCCGGCGTGCCGGAGGAGCTCGCCCGCGAGGCGATGCGACGGGCGAGCCACAAGCTCCCGGTGCAGACGAAATTCGTGAGGCGCGACGACGCGGGCGGAGCCTGATGGGGGCGGGAGGGACTGAATGGTGAAAGCAACAGAACTTCGGGAGTTGCCGGAGGAGGAACTCCGCGAGCGGTTGATCGAGCTGAAGGAGGAGCTTTTCAACCTCCGCTTTCAGCATGTGACGGGCCAGCTCGACAACCCTCACCGGATGCAACAGGTGAAGGGCGAGATCGCCCGCGCTCTCACGGTGCTGCGGGAACGAGAGCTCGACGCGACCATGCGAACTGCGAGGTGAAAACATGAGCGCCGAGTTCCCATCCCAAAGTGCGGCCGGCTCGCAAACGAAGCGCGGCATCCGCAAGGAGCGCATCGGTCTCGTGGTGAGCGACTCTCCCGACAAGACCATCGTCGTTCGGGTCGATCGACGCACGACCCACGGTCTGTATGGGAAGACGCTCGTTCGCTCGAAGAAGTACTACGCGCACGACGAGCGCAACGAAGGACGCGTCGGCGACCGCGTCCGTATCGCAGAGACCCGTCCACTGTCGAAGTTGAAGCGCTGGCGCCTCGTGGAGATCGTCGAGCGCGCCAAGTAGTCGAGACCGATCCCGCGGTACGGTAGGAGGCCGGTGAGAGAGCGGTCTTGGAGTGGAAGCGGACTTGGGTGTACCCAAGACCGCAACAGGTGGACACCGAGACCGCGGGTGGGACGAGAGAGGAAGTCTCAAGCATGATCCAGCAGGAGTCGCGCCTACGGGTGGCCGACAACACCGGTGCCAAGGAGGTCCTGTGCATCCGGGTCCTCGGCGGTTCGGGACGCCGCTATGCCTCCATTGGTGACGTATTCGTCGGGACGGTGAAAGACGCCATCCCGGCCTCCAACGTCAAAAGAGGCGACGTCGTCCGCTGTGTCGTCGTGCGTACCGCAAAGGAGAAGCGTCGGCCCGACGGGACATACATCAAGTTTGACGAAAACGCGTGTGTCCTCATCCGCCCCGACGGGACGCCCCGTGGTACCCGCATCTTTGGACCGGTGGGACGCGAACTACGCGACCGGCGTTTCATGCGCATCATGTCGCTCGCCCCGGAGGTGCTCTAGCCGCCGATCCGCGCGGCGCCCACTGGTGCGCAAGCCGTACTTCAACAGCCGAGCTCATACCGAAACCAGGCCACTCTACGTACCGGCGAATTGATAGGACCTCGTGATGCAGCGCGTGCGGAAAGACGATCGGGTGCAGGTGATCAGCGGGAAGGACCGCGGCAAGGAGGGCAGAGTCATCCGCGTCTTCCGGGAAGACAACCGCGTTCTCGTCGAGGGCGTGAACTACGTGAAGAAGCACGAGCGCATCCGCCAGACCCAGCGGGGGGCTCAGGAGGGCGGCATCATCGAAACGGAGGCTGCCGTTCATTTGAGCAACGTGCAGCCGATCTGCCCCTCATGCGACCGACCTACCCGTGTCGGCTACCGCTTGGAGGACCCCGAAGATCGGCGCAGCAAGGTGCGTGTCTGCCGTCGCTGTGACGGCACGTTCTAAGCCCGAACACGCCGAGGAGCAGGGAGGCACTGGTGAGTACAACCGCCACCGGCTACCAGCCGCGGTTGAAGCGACGCTACCGCGAGGAGATCGTCCCTGCGTTGCAGGAGCAACTCGGCTTGACCAACGTCATGCAGGTCCCGCGTCTCGAAAAGGTCGTGGTCAACATCGGGCTCGGTGAGGCGATCCAGGATGCGAAGGCCCTCGAAGGCGCCATGCGAGATCTCGCCACAATCACGGGTCAACGGCCTCGGGTGAACCGTGCACGTCGATCGATCGCAGGTTTCAAGTTGCGCCAAGGAATGCCCATCGGTGTGAAGGTGACTCTCCGGGGCGACCGCATGTGGGAGTTCGTAGACCGCTTGCTGTCGGTGGTGCTGCCCCGTATCCGTGACTTTCGTGGCCTCAACCCCGATTCGTTCGACGGCAACGGAAACTACACGTTCGGGGTCACGGAACAGCTGGTGTTCCCCGAGATCGGCTACGACGACATCGACGCCGTGAGGGGCATGGACATCACCATCGTCACGACGGTGACCAGCGATGAGCACGCGCGGGCACTGCTCGACGCCTTCGGGTTGCCATTCGCGCGCACCGGCCAGAGCTGACGGACCCAGGAAGGCGAGTTCCCATGAGAAAAAGGACCCAGGGGCAATAAGATGGCGAAGAAATCACTTGTTGCTAAGGCGAAGCGCGAGCCGAAATTCTCGGTGCGGAAGAATACACGATGTGCCCGCTGCGGCAGGCCACGGGCGGTGCTTCGCAGGTTCATGCTCTGCCGGATCTGCTTTCGGGAAATGGCCCATCGCGGCGAGCTTCCGGGCATCCGCAAGGCGAGCTGGTAGCCAGCGCCACAAGCCGAAATTTGTCGAGCGGGCGGGAAAGGCCGCTGGAGTGGGAAGTGCGGGACGGAGGATCCGTTCCCGTAACCCTGGAGGGGCGCATAGATGACAATGACGGACCCCATAGCAGACATGCTCACCCGCCTTCGCAACGCGAGTATGGCGCACCACGACCACACGAACATGCCCTCGTCGAGGATGAAGGCTGGCTTGGCGGAGATCCTCGAGCAGGAGGGGTACATACGAGGCTTCCGCGTCGAGGACACGAAGCCGCAGCCCACCCTCCATGTCGAGCTCAAATACGGCCCGAACCGCGAGCGCACGCTGTCGGGCTTGCGCCGGATCTCGAAACCCGGACTGCGTGTGTATGTCAAACGCGACGAAATCCCCCGGGTACTCGGCGGTCTGGGCATAGCGATCATCTCGACGAGCGCGGGCCTGATGACCGACCGGGAAGCACGGCGGCAAGGCCGTGGCGGAGAGGTCATCGCCCACGTGTGGTGACCTGGCCGGCAGGCAGATGAAGCAGCAGAAGGAAGAAGATGTCACGGATCGGAAAGGCACCCATCCCGGTGCCAGAGGGAGTATCAGTCGAAATTGATGGGCTTACCGTCCGGGTGACGGGGCCACGGGGCGTCCTCGAGCGGACGATGCCTTCGGGTGTCACCATCTCGCGGGACGACGACGCGATCGTCGTCAGGCGCGACGGCGACGACCGGGAGCGGCGTGCCCGCCACGGCCTCGTCCGTTCCCTCATCGCGAACATGGTCGAGGGTGTGACGGTCGGCTACACGAAACGCCTAGAGCTCGTGGGAGTCGGTTACCGAGCGCTTGCGCGCGGTCGGGACATCGAGCTGCAGGTCGGGTACAGCCATACCGTCGTCGTGAGGGCACCCGAGGGCATCGAGCTTCAGGTTCCCCAACCCAACCGGATCGCGGTGAGCGGTATCGACAAGGTGCTCGTCGGACAGACCGCAGCCAATATTCGCAGCATCCGCCAGCCCGAGCCGTACAAGGGTAAGGGGATTCGCTACGAGGGGGAGCAGGTGCGGCGCAAGGCCGGGAAGGCCGCCGGACGGTGACCGTCGTCTGGTCGAAGCGGTCTTGGGTCTGCAACATGAGGCGGGAAGGCCTGATGTTGGGGGTAGAGGTCGTAGTAGCGGTCTTGGGCCTGCCAGACTGAGCCGGAGGCGGCAAGGCCTGATGTTGGGGCTAGAGGTCGTAGTAGCGGTCTTGGGCCTGCCAGACCGCGTCGGAAGCGGGAGGGCCTGGTTGAATGGACCCGAAAAAGAAGCAGTTGCAGCGGCAGCGGCGGCACCAACGCCTCCGCCGGCGCATCCACGGGACGGCTGAGCGCCCACGCCTGTCCGTCTACCGGAGTAACGCGCACATCTACGCTCAGCTCATCGACGACGAGAGGGGACACACGCTCGTGTCTGCGTCGTCACGAGATGGAGGCTTCAACGCGGACCAGGACGACGACAAGTCCGCAGTCGCCCGAAAGGTCGGTGAGCTCGTCGCGCAGCGGGCGCGCGAAGCAGGAATCAGTCAGGTCGTCTTCGACCGTGGCGGCTTCCAATATGCAGGCAGGGTTCGCGCCCTCGCCGAAGCCGCCCGCGATGCTGGACTGGAGTTCTAACCCCCATAGCCCGCAGAGGTGACGGGCCGAACAGGAGTTGAAAGTGGCAGCACAAGTGGCTCGGGAACGTGATCGTGACCGCGACAGAGGCGGTCGAGGACGCGCTCGGGAAGGTGACCGTGACCAGTTCGACGAGCGCGTCGTCAGCATCAACCGGGTCGCGAAGGTCGTCAAAGGCGGACGGCGTTTCCAATTCACCGCGCTTGTCGTCGTCGGTGACGGACGGGGCAACGTCGGGGTCGGGCACGGAAAGGCGAGGGAGGTGCAGTCAGCCATCCAGAAGGGAGTGGAGGAGGCGAAGAAGAGCTTCTTCACCGTCCCGATGGTTGGGCGCACCATCGTTCATCCGGTCCTGGGCGAGGCCGGTGCTGGCAAGGTCCTGCTGAAGCCGGCATCACCCGGGACAGGGGTGATAGCGGGGGGGCCGGTTCGTGCGGTGGTCGAGGCCGCAGGAATCTCCGATGTGCTGGCGAAGTCGCTCGGGACGAACAACCCCATCAACGTTGTGCACGCGACGGTTGCCGCCTTGAAGAGTCAGAAGGACCCGCGAGAGGTGGCGCGGCTGAGGGACAAGCCGCTCGAGGACGTCGCCCCGAAGGCCATGATCGAGACGATGCGAGAGGCGGGCCGCTAGATGGCGCTGCTCCGCATCACACAGGTCCGCTCACTCATCGGCCGTCCCCAGGACCAGCGGGCGACCGTGCGGTCGTTGGGCCTGAGGAGAATCCGTCATGCGGTGGTGAAACCCGACACCCCGACCGTTCGGGGCATGCTGCGCAAGGTGCACCACCTCATCGTCGTCGAGGAGATTGACGACAGCGACGAGGAGACGCGGGAGGTGCAGGGATGAAGCTTCACGACCTCAAGCCCCCAGAAGGCGCACGGCGCAAGAAGATCCGCGTCGGTCGGGGTGACAAGGGCAGGCGTGGGAAAACCGCCGGGAGGGGCACGAAAGGCACCGGCGCCCGTGGAACGGTCCCCGTGGGGTTCGAAGGCGGCCAGATGCCCCTCAAGCGGCGTCAGCCGAAGCTTCCCGGCTTCGCGACTCCGAGCAAGGCCGGCCGGCGGCGGACCGATTTCGCGATCGTGAATGTCGGCAGCCTCGACGATGCCTTCGCTCCGGGGGAGGAGGTCACTCCCGAGGCGCTCCGCCTGAAGGGACTCGTAGGCAAGCAGCAGCGGCCTATCAAGGTCCTCGGGCACGGTGAGCTGCGAAAGGCGCTCACCGTCCGCGTGGAAGCGGTCTCAGGGGCGGCTCACGAGAAGATAACCGAGGCTGGTGGCAGCGTCGAGACGACAGGCAAGTAGGCTGCGGCATCAGTCCCTGATCGGCAGCCCGGAGCGGAGATGCTCAGAGCCTTCCTGAACGCCTTCAAGGTCCCCGACCTGCGGCGCAAGATCCTTTTCACGCTCGCGATCATCGCCGTGTACCGGCTCGGCTCCTGGGTCCCCGCCCCAGGTGTGGACTTCACGGCGATCCGTTCGGCGGCCCAAGGGGCGAGCGGGCTGGCCGCGATCGTGAACCTCTTCTCGGGTGGGGCGCTCACCCAGATGGCGGTGTTCGCGCTCGGGATCATGCCCTACATCACGAGCAGCATCATCATGCAGCTGCTCACGGTTGTCATTCCCCGCCTCGAGCAGTGGCAGAAGGAAGGTGAGACCGGCCAGCGCAAGATCACGCAATGGACGCGCTATCTGACCGTAGGGCTAGCCGTTCTTCAATCGAGTGGAATGACGGTGCTTGCCCGCAACGGCACCTTGTTCGGTACCGATGTAATGCCGAACGCGACCGCCTGGACCGTCGCACTCATCGTTATCACTCTGACTGCAGGCACAGCGTTCATCATGTGGCTCGGGGAGCTCATCACCCAGCGGGGCGTCGGCAACGGCATGTCGCTGCTCATCTACGTCTCCATCATCAGCCAGTTGCCAGCGCAGGGCGGAGCGGTACTGGCATCCAACGGCGCTGCGGCATTCGCGATGATCATGATCCTAGGACTGCTCATAACGCTCGCGGTTGTCTACATCGAGCAGGGGCAAAGGCGCATCCCCGTCCAATATGCGAGGCGACAGGTCGGGCGAAGGGTCTATGGGGGCCAGAGCACGTACATTCCTCTCAAGGTCAACCAGGCGGGTGTCATCCCGATCATCTTCTCATCCTCGCTCCTCTACCTGCCGACGCTCGCGGCATCCATCGCGACTTGGGACTGGCTCATCCGAATAAACGACCGCTATCTCACGAACCAGAACAGCTTGGTTTACATTGCGATCTTCGCGATCCTCACCATCTTCTTCACCTATTTCTACACCACCATCGCCTTCAACCCGGTTGAGGTTGCGGACAACATCAAGCGCTACGGTGGTTTCATCCCCGGGATCCGTCCCGGTCGGGCCACCGCGGAGTATCTCGACCGGGTCCTCAGCCGCATCACCCTTCCTGGTTCGCTGTACCTCACGGCCGTCGCCGTCATTCCTTACATGGCGATCGCCATCGCGAACGTGCAACAGTTCCCCCTAGGAGGCATCTCACTGCTCATCGTCGTCGGCGTCGCCCTCGAGACGATGAAGCAGATCGAGAGCCAGTTGCTGCAACGCAACTACGAGGGATTCCTGGCATGAGCGATCCAGGCGCGGAAGGAAAGTCCTTGAGGCTCGTCCTCGTTGGACCGCCAGGCGCGGGCAAGGGAACACAAGCTGCGCGCATCAGCGACGAGTACGCCATCCCGCACATCGCAACCGGCGAGATGCTGCGAGAAAATGTCCGGCAGGAAACCGAACTGGGTAAGCAGGCCAAGCGCTACATGGACAAGGGTGAGCTCGTACCGGACGAGTTGATCGTCGACATGGTCCGGGAGCGTCTCGCCGGCTCGGACGGCGAGGACGGCTTCATCCTCGATGGTTTTCCGCGAACGGTTCCCCAGGCGCAGGCACTCGATGACGTGCTGGCCGAGCTGGACCAGCCTCTCGACGTGGTCGTCCGGATGACCATAGGCGAGGACGAGGTGCTCAGACGGATCACGGGTCGCCGGGTGTGCGAGGACTGTGGACAGATCTATCACGTCGAAACGGACCCACCCGAGCAGGAGGGTGTCTGCGACGAGTGTGGAGGCGACCTCTTCCAGCGTGACGACGACACGGAAGAGATCGTCCGAGAGCGGCTGGCGGCGTACCGGGAACAGACTCAGGAGGTCGTGTCGTTCTACGAGGATCGGGGACTGCTCCGCGACGTCGATGCTGAAGGCAAAGTCGACGAGGTCACCGAGCGGATATTCGACGTGCTCGACGAATACGCTGAGGGGAGATGAAGGGCTTGATCCGACGGGCTGTGGGATGTGCCCTCCCGAGCGCTGAGGGCAGGACAAAGACACCCGCATAAGGCCCGTCCACTGCCAGCAACGACCGGGACGAAGCCGGACAGCGATGATCATCCGCAAGACGAAGGCGGAGCTGGCCAAAATGGCCGCAGCGGGCGCCACCGTGGCTCGGACGCTCGAAACGGTCATGGCCGCGGTCAAGCCCGGCATGACCACCCTCGACCTGGACCGCCTCGCTGAGGAGACGATCCGGAGCCAGGGCGCCCTACCTTCGTTCAAGGGTTACCGTGGCTTCCCGGCATCGCTGTGCACCTCGGTGAATCACGAGATCGTGCACGGCATACCCTCGGCCTGGGTCGTGCTGAAGGAAGGCGACCTCCTGTCGATCGACTGCGGAGCCATCGTCGACGGCTTTCACGGCGACTCGGCCGTGAGCGTCATCGTCGGCGGCGAACAGATAGCACCGGCGCCCATCCGCGAACTCATCGCGACTACCCGCCGCGCCATGTGGGCGGGGATCGAGCAGGTGGCTGGCGGTAACAGACTCGGCGACATAGGAGCCGCGATCGAGAGGGTCGCCTTGGAGCACGGGTACGGGGTGGTCCGAGAGTATGTCGGCCATGGCATTGGGCGGGCGCTCCACGAGGACCCGGCAGTGCCCAACTATGGGACGGCAGGGCGTGGTCTCAAGCTGTCGAAGGGATGGGTGCTCGCGGTGGAACCGATGTTCAACCTCGGAGGTGCCGAGACACGTACTCTCGACGACGGCTGGACCGTCGTGACAGCAGACGGTTCCCCGTCGGTGCACTGGGAGCACACCGTTGCTGTCACGAGTGAGGGACCGTGGGTTTTGACGGCGCGTGAAGACGAGCCGTCACGGCCGATCACCGCTGAAATCGCGGAGCACTGAAGTCCCCGGCGTGTGGGCTCCTCCAAGGGGCGCGTTGGACGGTTCGGGGCGGCGCTGGTAGCCTCGCCTCGGCCCCGGCTTGAACGGGGCCCGTCGCGCCTTGCGGGCGCGCAACCCTTACTGTCACGTACCGAGCCGCGCGAGCCTCTGCCCTGTCGCCTCCGTGTCTCGGCAACCGAGAAACTGTGGGTGAGGCCAGCTTTGGCGGAGAAAGAAGAGGCGATCCAGGTCGAGGGGACCGTCCTCGAGCCGCTGCCGAACACCATGTTCCGCGTGGAGCTGGACAACGGACACAAGGTGCTCGCTCACATCTCCGGAAAGATGCGGATGCATTACATCCGCATCCTCCCGGGCGACCGGGTCGTCGTGGAGCTCAGCCCATACGACCTGACCCGAGGGCGCATCACGTACCGCTACAAGTGAGATGATCACCTGCGCGACTCCGGGGGAGGGCGGCGGACCTCACCGCGCGACCGCCGCGACTGAATCCGGTCTCGGCCTCCTCGAGACGCGCAGGAGGACAAGGAGAAGCGGGCCGCGGCCCTGAGCAGGAGCGCTCTCGTCTTCCGAGACCGTGACAAGATTGAGCAGGAACGCGACAAGATTGACAGGTTTCGTAGAGGTGGGTGGGACTAGAAAGGACAAATCGTGAAGGTCCAGCCCTCCGTGAAGCGGATGTGCGACAACTGCAAGGTAATCCGGCGCAAGGGCCGGGTCATGGTGATCTGCCCGAACCCCCGCCACAAGCAACGCCAGGGTTGAACCCCCGGACATAGCGACGCAAGGCGGGAGCCTGAGAAGGAGATAGACGGCATGGCACGAATCGCTGGGGTCGATCTGCCACGGGAAAAGAGGGTGGACGTCGCGCTGACCTACATCTACGGAATCGGCCGCCCGAGGGCAAGGGAAATCGTCGAAGCGACCGGAGTAAACTCGGACAGCCGTGTCCGGGAACTCGGCGATGAGGAGATTCAACGCATCCGTCTCTACATCGACAACAACTTTCGCATAGAAGGTGACCTACGTCGCGAGGTCGCGAACAATATCAAGCGCAAGATCGAGATCGGCAGCTATCAGGGAATCCGGCACCGACTCGGGCTACCGGTTCGCGGACAGCGCACGCACACGAACGCTCGCACGCGCAAGGGTCCGCGGCGCACCGTCGGCGGTATCCGCAAGCACCAGCGCAAGCATTAGGCGCGCTCGGGCAGGCAAGTCAGCGCCGTGTCAGGGCACGTAACATCTCAATCGATCGCAAGCATTATGTAGAATAGAGAAGAGCCGGCGAAGGCAAAGGTTGGGAAAGTCGAGGCAGGAATGTGCGGACCTGCCAAGAGAGGTAGCGAGTGGCCATGGCAAATCCAAAGAAGGGACGTGCTAAGAAGCGGGAGCGTAAGAACGTCGCTCATGCACACGTTCACATCAAGTCGACCTTCAACAACACTATCGTCGCTTTCACCGACCCCCAGGGCAACGTCATATCCTGGAGTTCGGGGGGCAACGCAGGCTTCAAAGGGAGCCGGAAGTCGACTCCCTTCGCAGCACAGCTCGCGGCCGAGCAGGCCACGAAGGCGGCCTTCGATCACGGCGTCCGAAAGGTTGACGTGTTCGTGAAGGGGCCGGGGGCGGGTCGTGAAACCGCAATTCGGACGCTTGCCGCCATGGGTCTCGAGGTGATGGGCATAAAGGACGTGACACCGGTCCCGCACAACGGTTGCCGGCCACCCAAACGTCGCCGCGTCTGAGCTACGTCTGCGCGACCAGGCAACCACGAGCGTTACCTAGAGGAAAGCGAAAATGGCTCGGTACACCGGACCAGACTGCAAGCTTTGTCGCCGCGAGCGGCAGAAGCTCTATTTGAAGGGCACGAAGTGCGACTCACCCAAGTGCCCCGTCGAGCTGCGCCCCTACCCGCCAGGTGAACACGGGCGGGGGCGCATCAAGGAGAGCGAGTACCTGCTGCAGTTGCGGGAGAAGCAGAAGGCACGACGCATCTATGGGGTGCTCGAGCGCCAGTTCCGGGGCTATTACGAGACCGCGACCGGTATGGAGGGTTTGACGGGAGAGAACCTGCTACGGCTGCTCGAGACTCGTCTCGACAACGTCGTGTATCGCGGCGGCCTCGCCCGCTCCCGCGACGAGGCCCGGCAGATGGTCCGGCACCGCCACTTCCTCGTGAACGGCCGCACGGTGAGCATCCCCTCCTATCGCGTTCGCGTCGGGGATGTCGTGGAGGTCCGCGAGGAGTCCCGCTCCATCACCCCCGTCATCGCGTCGCTCGAAATCTTCGGACGGCGGTCCTTGCCGGATTGGCTCCACACTGACGGCGAGGCACGTCGCATCACGATTCGGGCTCTGCCCGAGCGGCGTCAGATCGATGTTCCCGTGCAGGAGCAACTCATCGTCGAGCTCTACTCGAAGTAGTGGCTGGCGTGGCGGGGTCACGTCAGTAGTGAACCGATGCGGACCGTCCTGGTCCGCGCCGCCGGCGCGGTGTCGGCGGCCCGCCATCCGCCCAGGACACGGCTGGCGGGAGCAAGCATCGGCGGCCCCGATGGACCTGGGATCGAGGGGGGCGTCGAGCGCGCTGAGGCCGCTCGATCGGCGCCAGGTAGCGGCCAAAGCTGCGCGCGGCACATGAGGAGACAGAAAAGCAATGTCGGATTTCGATTTCTACAGCGACGACACGTCCCTCTCTCTGAGCACGACCGCCGGCGGGTCACCTTTCATCGCCTATCGGCCACGATTGAGCGAAGAGACGGTAATCGAGGCCACGCGGTCGCGTTTCACGATCGAGCCGCTCGAGCCAGGCTTCGGGTACACCCTGGGCAATTCGTTGCGCCGGACGCTGCTGTCGTCCATTCCGGGTGCGGCCGTGACCCGGATCAGATTCACTTCCGCCGAGTCTGCTCACGGCGACGGTGGGGCCGTTCTCCACGAGTTCGATTCCATCGAGGGTGTGAAGGAGGATGTCACCGACATCATCCTGAACATCAAGGAGTTGGTCGTGCGTTCCAGCTCCGAGGAGCCCATCGAGATTTTCCTCGGAGGTGACGGTCCAGGAGTGCTCACCGCCGAGAACATCTTCGCGCCATCCCAGGTCGAGGTGGTGAACGAGGAACTTCACATCGCAACACTGAACGTGAATGGCCACCTCGAGATGTACCTGACGGTGGAGCGTGGACGCGGCTATCGCACCGCCGATGAGAACAAGCGCGGAAACGAGCCGATCGGTGTCATCCCGATCGATTCGATCTTCAGTCCGGTCCGTCGCGTGGCCTACAAGGTCGAGTCGACTCGAGTTGAGCAGATGACGAACTATGATCGTCTGGTGCTCGACATGGAGACGAACGGAAGCGTCACCCCCGCTCAGGCGCTGTCCTCGGCCGGCGATACGCTCAAGGTGCTCTTCGAGCAGTTCGCGGAGTTCGAAACCACGGGTCCCGGGGGGATCGTCGTCTCCCCCGAAGAGGCGTTCGAAGCCCTCTCGCCCGATCTCATGATGCCGATCGAAGACCTCGACCTGTCGGTGCGTTCCTACAACTGCCTGAAGCGCGAGGGCGTTGGAACCGTCGGTGAACTGGTTTCCAAGTCGGAGGCCGACCTGCTCGAGATCCGCAACTTCGGGCAGAAGTCGATCGAAGAAGTGAAGGAGAAGCTGACCGAGCTCGGCCTCTCTCTCTCGGAGTGACACCGTCAGGCAGGGGTCCGAGAGGAAGGTAAGGACGTGCCGAAGCCGAAGCGGGGTCCTCGCCTGGGCGCAGGGCCGGGCCACCAGAAGCTGCTGTTATCGAACCAGGCGATGGAGTTGTTCCGGCACGGCCGGATCACGACGACCGAGGCGAAGGCGCGCATGCTGCGGCCGTATGCCGAACGGCTCATTACGAAGGCAAAGCGGGGTGACCTCGCGGCGCGTCGTCAGGTCCTGCGCCAGGTACCCGACCGCGACATCGTCGGCTACCTCTTCGAGGAGATCGCTCCGCGGTTCGCCGACCGCGCCGGCGGCTACACGCGCATGCTGAAGCTCGGGCCGCGTCAGGGCGACAACGCCCGTATGGCCCTCGTCGAACTCGTCGCACAGTCCGACGTCTCGGGAGATGTCATCATCGAGGAGCAGAAGGCGAGCCGCCGGCGCGGGCTTTTCGGCCGGCGTCGACGCGAGGCGCCTTCCGTGGCGGGGGGGCGCGAGGCGGAGAGCCACGAGTACGACTACGAGGAACAGCCCGACGGTCGGGAGCGCGAGGTCGAGGAGGAACTCGACAGGACGGTCTCCCCCGAGGTGACGCCGGAGGCTGCAGCTCCACCCGACCTAGGCACAAGGCCCAGCGCGGCGGACCGCTCGGCGGCGACTGAGCCGGAGCAGGTGCCTGGGCCGGCTCAGACGCCGACGGCGCCGGCAGAAGACCCAGGCAAGCCCCAGGACTTGCGCCCCGAGGACACCTCCGACGCGGGCGGGGCGACGGGTGGGACTGGTTAACGACATGAGGGACACGAGACGCACGCCGGAGGGTTCCGGTCCGGAGAACTAGGTCCGTCTGGGTCACGGTCAGGTGCGCGGGTGGCCGACGATGACCGTATGCGATTGCGGGTCGACCTTGCCTACGACGGCGCAGCCTTTCACGGCTTCGCCCGCCAGCCGGGGGTCGAAACGGTGCAAGGGGCCCTCGAGGGCGCGCTGTCGGAAATCCTGGCTCAGGAGGTGAGGACGATCGGTGCAGGCCGCACCGATCGGGGGGTTCACGCCACCGCCCAGGTTGTTCACCTCGACGTGAACTTGAACTCGAGGTCGTCGTCGGTGCTCGGTGACCTCGAGCGGTTGCGCCGCCGGCTCGACAACGTGGCTGGACCAGCTGTAACGGTGTGGGCGGTGCGGGAGACCAGCCCAAGCTTCGATGCGCGACGCTCCGTCGTCTACAGGCAGTATCGCTACCGCATCATGGAAACGCCGACGCTGCACCCACTGCGGCGCTTCAACGTGTGGCACCTCGGGGAGTCGCTCTCGCTCCGGGCGATGCGGGAGGCTGCCGCCAATCTCGTGGGCGAGCACGACTTCGCCTCCTTCTGTCGCGCGAGTGAGGGCAGGACGAGCGTGCGGCGCGTCGACGAGATCAGGATGATGCGTAGCGGCGGTGACGGTCTCGTGCTGCGGATACGTGGCCCGGCGTTCTGCCAGCAGCAGGTGCGCTCGATCGTCGCTGCCCTCGTCGAGGTCGGGCTTCGCCGTGAGCCTCCTCACTGGATCGCGGAGGTGCTCGCCGCGCGCGACCGCGGCGCCGCTGCACGGGTCGCCCCCCCTCAAGGACTCGACCTCGAGCGGGTCTCCTATGGGCGCCGCTTCCCAGCCGCGCCGCCCCCGAGCGCACGCTGACGACAAGTCGCCCGACCGTCTGCGTCGAGTGGGACGGTTTGCCGACGCTCCGGCCGAGCGCTACCCTCGCTCAGCGCGGCCCGGATCGGGCCGCGTTCGCGCTCAGTCCCGCCGGTAGACCGGTCTGCAGCCCTGTCCGCTCGGTACCTCCAGTTGCAGTAGAGGTCGAGAATGCGCACCTACAGCCCGAGCGCGCGCGAGATCCAACGCGAGTGGTATGTGGTGGACGCCAGAGACGAGGTGCTCGGACGGCTCGCGAGCCGAGTAGCTCAGATCCTGCGCGGAAAACACAAGCCGATGTTCGCCCCCCATCTGGATGTCGGCGATTACGTGATCGTCGTGAACGCTGCCGAGGTCCGGCTGACGGGTGAGAAGATCGAGCAGAAGGTGTGGCATCGCCACTCCGGCTATCCGGGCGGGCTGAAATCGGTCCCGTTCGCGCGTCTGCTCGCAACCAGCCCCGAGAAGGCGGTGGAGAAGGCCGTCCGGGGCATGCTGCCCAAGAACAAGCTCGGCCGTCAGATGGTCAGGAAGCTGAAGGTGTACGCGGGCCCGGAGCACCCGCACGAGGCACAGCAGCCCAAGCCGCTGCCGCTCGCAAGCCAACGAGGGGACAAGCGTCGGGCGGGAGGGCCTGAGAATGCCTGAGAGCATCTATGTGGGACGACGGAAGTCAGCTGTCGCCCGGGTTCGGATCCGGCGCGGGAGTGGCGAGTTCAGGCTCAACGGCCGTCCCCTTGAGGACTACTTCCCCACGGAAAAGCACCGATCGACCGTCACCGAGCCCTTCGACGTCGTCGACCAGGCGGGCAGATGGGACGTGCTCGCTCGTCTCGACGGAGGTGGGGTCACCGGTCAGGCCGGCGCGCTTCGTCTCGGAATCGCGCGGGCTCTGGCCGACTCCGACCCCGAGTGGCGGGGCCCGTTGAAGGAAGCGGGGCTTCTGACGCGTGACGCGCGCCACGTGGAGCGCAAGAAATACGGCCTGAAGAAGGCACGGAAAGCTCCACAGTACAGCAAGCGCTGAGCGAGAGACGCAGGGCGATCGCGACGACGTCCTGTCCTCGAAGGAGCTGCTGAGGCGTGGATCGCGACGGCTGGAGCCACGCCACGTACGCTCCGACAGGCTGATCCCGCCGGAGGGTGGGAAGCCGGAGTAGCGCTCCTGGCGCAGGCGGGAGGGCCTGAACAAGGGGAGCACGACGTGGGCAGGCTGTTCGGCACCGACGGCATCCGTGGGGTCGCGAACATGGAGCTCACGCCCGAGCTCGCGCTCGCGCTCGGCCGCTCGCTTGTGATCCTGCTGCGGGAGTCCGACCTGTCCCGTCCAAACGTGCTCGTCGGACGAGACCCGCGCTGGTCGGGTGAACTGCTCGAGTCGGCTCTCTTGGCCGGTGTCGCCTCCGCGGGCGGTGACGCCACCGCGGTCGGTGTCCTACCGACGCCTGGGGTGGCCTATCTCACGGCCCACTGCGGCCTCGCCGCGGGTGTCATGATCAGCGCCTCCCACAACCCCGTCGGTGACAACGGCATCAAGATCTTCGGCGGCGACGGCTTCAAGCTCAGCGACGGCGAGGAGGAGCGCGTCGAGCAGCTCGTCGGGCAAGCGGACGGCGATCGGCCCATCGGCACGGGCATCGGCCGCATCCGCCACGACCCGGATCTCGTGGCTGCCTACGTCGAGCACCTCGTGGCGGCCGCTGACGCCGAATTCGGCGGGCTACGGGTCGTGCTCGACGCCGCGAACGGGGCAGCCAGCCACATCGCCCCTGTCGTGCTGCGGCGTCTCGGAGCGGAACTCGTCGAACTTCACTGCACCCCCGACGGGGCGAACATCAACGCCGGCGTCGGCTCGACTCATCCGGAAGTCGTGGCTGGAGCCGTGCGAGCCCACGACGCTGACGTCGGTCTCGCCCACGATGGCGATGCGGATCGTCTCGTCGCAGCGGCCGCGGACGGATCCGAGGTCGACGGAGACGTGACGCTCGCCATCCTCGCGTTGGCCCGCAAAGAGGCGGGGACGTTGGCGCAGAACCTCGTCGTCACCACCATCATGACGAACCTCGGTTTCAAACGGGCCATGGAGCGGCACGGCATCGGTGTCGTAGAAACGAAGGTGGGCGACCGCTACGTGCTCGAAACGATGCGTGAGCGGGGCGCGGTTCTCGGCGGAGAGCAGAGCGGGCACATCATCCAACTCGACGAGGCCACGACCGGCGACGGCATCCTCACGGCGGTGAAGCTGCTCAGCATCATCCGCGCCACCGGCACGCCCCTCGGTGAGCTCGCGACGGTCATGACCCGTCTGCCCCAGGTCCTCACGAACGTCGGTGTGTCCGACCGGGCGGCCCTGGAGCGCGCCGATCCCGTCTGGGAGGCGGTGCGACACGAGCAGGAGCGGCTCGGAGTGGACGGCCGGGTACTCGTACGTCCGTCGGGCACCGAGCCGGTGGTCCGGATCATGGTCGAGGCACCGAGCGACCGGATGGCCGTGGAATCGGCCGAGCGCATCGCCCAGGTCGTGCGTGCGACGCTCGACTCGACCTCGTTGCTGAAGTAGGTTGCCCGGCGACCGAGGCTCCTATCCGACAGGTGCCACGGCGGGCGCTACCCGCACAACAGTGCGCGTAAATGTGTTCGACTTGTAGCGTTCGATCGACCGCGGGCCGGAAGGGTGGGTGGGTGCTCGACGTCATGCCCCCACCCCGGACAAGATTGACACGTAACTGCCACGAAGGGGGGACTTCAATGCGTCGACTGCTTCACCTGCTCGTTGTGAGCAGCATGATCTCCGGGTTGCTCTTTTTCGGTGCGACGAGCGCATTCGCATCGCAACTACCGGAGCTGCCGGGCGTGCCGGGGCTCCCCGGTGGCGAGGATGACCCCACCGGCGGGCTCCTCGGTGAGGGCGGGCTCGAGGGTCTCCTGTGCAGCCTTCTCGGCCCCGGAGGGACCCTCGATCTCGGCCTCGAGCTCCTGCAGTGCACGGAGCCCGTAACCACCCCTCCCACGACTACGCCGCCTCCAGCAGCCCCCATCAGCACCGGTTCGACTGGTGACGTCGGTGGCGGTCAGGTGTCCAGCGTGCCGAGCGGCGGGGTCTCCACCGGCGGTGCGACCACGCCAGTCGCCACCACGGCTCTGATCGGTGCCCTCCTCGCCATGGCGGCGATCGGGGCCGGTCTGGGACGGGCCCTCGCTCGCTCCTGA
>JBHELG010000112.1:0-4446 GCA_046263195.1 Nitriliruptorales bacterium
TCGCGGTAACCGGGATCGACGATCTCGTCAAGCTGCGCCTCGTCGTCTGAGGTCAACAGCGCCAGTACGCGGAGCACCAGCTCCTCGGCGCTCCCTGAAGGAGCGGCGGCAGTCACATGTTTCATAGGTCTCAGTCTTCACCCCTCTTTGGCGTCTCGCACCAGGGGGCACCCTTGAATGCACCCTTGACTTTCAGATGGGGGCATCTCTTGGCGAGCATTTCGCATACACCTGACCGCCAAGAGTTATAACGTCGCGGTCTTCCACTGTGCAGAAGCGAACGTGGGGCTTGGCTGACAAGACTTGTCAAACGCCCAGGTCGGGGAACGTAGGGGTTCACTCTCGGCGGCCTCCCGCAGGTGCTGTCGAGCAGGGGCACGCTGGGTTGAACCCGCACGGGAGTAGGGATGACGTGACAGACACTTCGTCCTCGCTTCCTGACGTTCTGGGGGCGCAGCTCACGGTCCGGGACCTATCGGTCGTCTACGACGGGGCCGTGCGCGCGCTGGCCGACGTGAGCCTGGAGGTTCCGTCCGGGGCGGTCGTCGCCATGCTCGGCGGCAACGGGGCAGGCAAGACGTCGCTCGTCCTCGCCGTCGCAGGCCTCTTGGGTTTTCATCGCGGCAGGATCACACAGGGGGAGATCGCCCTCGACGGTCGCTCGCTGCGTGGCCTCGAGCCGGCGGCGATCGTGCGGGCCGGCGTCGCCCAAGTGCTGCAGGGAAAGCGGGTCCTCACCAAGCTGACCGTCGAGGAGAACCTGCAGGTAGCAGGCTTCACGAGCAAGCGAGGGACGGTGCAAGCCAACCGTGCCAGGGTGCTCGAACTCTTTCCCGCCCTCGGAAAACGGCTTCGCTCGCGCGCCGGTGGGCTCTCCGGGGGCGAGCAGCAGATGCTCGCCTTCGCCTGCGCCCTCATGCCCGAGCCGAAGCTGTTGCTGGTCGACGAGCCCTCGCTCGGTCTCGCCCCACCGATCGTCGATCGGGTCAGACACCTGATCGGTGAGATCGGTCGGAGCGGAACGAGCGTTCTCCTGATCGAGCAGAACGCTCGCATGGCCCTATCCGTCGCCGACTACGGCTATGTCATGCAGAACGGCCGAGTCGTCCTCGAGGGCACTCCCGAACTGCTGCTGTCCGGGCGGGACATCCAAGATCTCTATCTTGGCGGCCTCGCGCGGAGCGGACACGCGGGGCATCGAACCTCGGGCACATGACCGCTCCGATCCTGACACTCGAAGAGGTGACGCTCCGATTCGGGAGCGTGACCGCTCTCGAGGGGCTCTCCTTCAGCGTCGGCCACCACGAGCTGGTGGCGCTCATCGGTCCGAACGGCGCCGGCAAGACCTCCGTCTTCAACTGCATCGACGGGGTGTACCGTCCGGATCACGGGAGGATCCGAGTCGACGGCGTCGAGCTCGTCGGGGGACCGGGACAGGCCGCCGTCCGGGGTGTGGGCCGCACGTTTCAGAACCTGGGGCTCTTCAGGGGGCTCACCGTCCTGGACAACCTCATGCTCGGTCGCCATCTGTTGATGAAAACTGGCTTCTTTGCTGGTGCAGCCTGGATCGGGCGCGCCCGCAGAGAGGAAGCGGCTCACCGTGCCAGGGTTTGGGACATCGTCGAGCTGCTGCATCTCACGCCGTTTGTGCACTGGCTCGTGTCGGAACTGTCGTTCGGCTGGCGAAAGCGCGTCGAGCTGGGTCGGGCGCTGGTCATGGAGCCGCGACTGCTGCTGCTCGACGAACCCGTTGGTGGCCTGGCCCCCCCTGACCGGCACGAGGTCGCCCGCTACATCCGGGAGGCACGCGAGCGCCGAGATCTGGCCGTTGTCGTGGTCGAACATGACATGGGGTTCGTGATGGACCTCGCCGAGCGTGTGATCGTGCTCGATGCCGGGCGCTGTATCGCCGCCGGCTCACCCGTGCAGGTCCGCACCGATCCTACGGTCGTCGATGCCTACCTCGGTCCGGGCTAAGAGCGCATCATGGACGAGTTCCTTCAGCTGCTGGTGGCCGGGCTGGCCGTCGGCTTTCGCTTCGCCCTCCTCGCCCTCGGATTCGTGGTCGTCTTCCGGGCCACAGGAGTACTCAACCTCTTCCAGGGTGGCTTCGTCCTGCTCGGCGCCTACCTCACCTATCACCTCACCCAGCGAGCCGGACTGCCGTTCGCCCTGGCGGCAGTGCTCGGGTGCGGGGGGTGCGGCCTGCTCGGTGTCCTGCTCGAGCGCACACTGTTGCGCAGGACGGTCGGATACCCGCTGCACGCCGTGGTCATGATCACGATCGGGCTGCTGATCGTGATCGAGGCGCTCGTTCCCGCCATCTGGGGTTACCAGCCGCTGAACCTGGGCGATCCGTGGGGAGTCGAGACCATGACCGCGGCCGGGTTGAGAGTCACGGTGCGGGACCTGTGGACGATCGCACTCGCCGCGTCGCTCCTGGCCGGGTTCTTTGCGTTCTCTCATTGGACCCGCTACGGGTTGGCGATGCGCGCCACCGCTCACGATCACGAGATCGCCTCGGCGCACGGCATCAGCGTGCGGCGGATGATCGCGATCTCGTGGGCGATCGCCGGGGTCGTCGGCGCGCTCGGCGGTATCAGTTTCGCCTCGGGCGCCGCCGGCGTGGACCCGGCGCTCGGCTTCGTCACCTTCGCGGCCTTACCGGCGATCATCCTCGGCGGGCGCGACTCTCCCATCGGCGCCGTCGTCGGCGGCCTCGTGATCGGGGTGAGCCAGGTCCTCACCGCCGCCTACCAGCCTGAGCACGCCCCTTGGCTGGGAACCAACTTCCACACCGTCATGCCCTACGTCGTGATGCTCCTGCTTTTGGGCCTTCGCCCCCATGGCCTGTTCGGCACCCCGGAGGCGGCGCGGCCATGATCTGGCGCCGGCATGATCAAGCGCCCTCTCATGCGGCGCCACCTCGGCTCGTGCCGGACCGATCGGCCGGACTGGGCCTCACCTTCCTGCTCGCCCTCTACGTTGCGGCGCCCTTTACACTGTCGAATTTCTGGCTCACGGTCCTCGACTACGCAGGCATCGCCGCCATCGGGGCGATCGGGCTCAACCTGCTGGTCGGCTCGACCGGTCAAGTGTCGCTCGGCCATGCCCCCTTTCTGGGGCTGGGTGCCTATGCCGGGGCGGTCCTAGGCGCGGACGCGGGCCTGCCGCTGCCTGTGTGGCTGCTTGGTGCAGCCGTCGTGGGCGCCGTGGTGGGCGGGGTCGTGGGTCCGTTCGCGCTCAGGCTGGGCCGGGGCTACCTGGTTCTCCTGACGCTGGGTCTCGTCTTTGTCGGCGAGCACGTGTTCATGAACTGGGACGGGCTCACCGGCGGCCCGATGGGGCGGGGGGTCGTCGCCCCCGCGTGGCTCGGGATCGACTTCGACCGCCTCGTTGTGGCGGGGCAGGATCTGAGCAGGGCCGCCAGTTGGTTCTGGCTCGTGTGGGGCGTCGTCGCCATGTGCACGCTTTGCATGGCGAACATCCTGCGCAGTCGACCGGGGCGCGCGTTGCAGGCCGTGCGCGACGGCGAGCTCCCAGCCCGCGTGATCGGCGTGGATGCCACCCGCTTCAAGGTCCAGGCGTTCATCGTCGCCAGCGCCCTGGCGGCGGTGGCAGGCTCCCTCCTGGCGTCGTTCCAGGGCTACGTCGCCCCTACTGATTGGACCATCCTCCTCTCGGTGCAGTATCTGACCATGATCGTGGTAGGCGGGCGGGGCAGGCTCTCCGGCGCCGTCGTCGGGGCACTGTTCGTCACCGCAATTCCGAAAGTCATCGAGAGGTACAGCGACGAGATCCCCGGCCTGGTGACCAGCGCCGGAGAGGAGGGGATCATGACCGTCTTCGCCCTCAACCACATGCTCTTCGGGTTGCTGATCGTCGCGTTCCTGGTGTTCGAGCCGCGCGGCCTGGTCGCAGTCTGGGAAAAGAGCGTCAGACGACTGAGACGCCGGGCACCAGGGCTGGGCTCAGTCAGTGCGGGTGGTGGGAGAGCATGAGCGTGCGGGCACGACTGCTGCGTGTGGTCCTCGGGCTGGTCGCGGCGGCCCTCCTGCTGGGAGCCTGTGGCGGCGACGGCGCGCAGCGCCCCGACCGTGTGCTCCGGATCGGGATGCTCATGCCGCTGACGGGTCCGGCGGCGGTGATCGGCAACCCACTCGCGGCGGGGGCCCAGGTTTGGGTTGACGCCCTCAATGCGGAGAAGGGGGGCGTCGCGGGCCGCTACAAAGTCGAGCTGGTGCTGAGGGACACCCGCAACTACGACGCAGCCATCGCGGTCCAGGCCTACGAGGAACTCAAGAGCGAGGTCGCCCTGTTCGCCGTCAACGGCACGACCGTGGTCAAGGTGCTCCTACCTCAGCTCGAGCGTGATAGCGGCGTGGCGCTGGCTGTTTCTCCCGACGCGGACTGGATCCGCGAACCCAACCTGATCCCCGTGGGGGT
>JBHELG010000113.1:0-8606 GCA_046263195.1 Nitriliruptorales bacterium
TTCATCGGTGCCAACCTGGTCCGCGCCCTCCTCGCGGGCCACGTCGCCAGCCACGTCACCGTGGTCGACGACCTGTCAACAGGCAGACGCGACAACCTCGACGGCCACGATGACGTGGAGGTCCGCATCGGGTCGATCCTCGACGAAGGACTGCTCGACGAGGCCTTCGCTGGGGCCGGAGCTGTCATACACCTCGCCGCGCGCCCCTCGGTCCCACGCTCGCTCGAGGACCCGCTCGCCAGCCACACCGCGAACGCGACCGGCACGCTGCATGTGCTCGAGGCGGTGCGACGCGCCGGCAGGCCCTACACGATCGTCGCCTCGTCGTCCTCGGTCTACGGCTCGAATCCCATCCTGCCGAAGTCCGAGGAGCTCGCACCCCTTCCCCTCAGCCCCTACGCGGCGAGCAAGCTCGCCACAGAGGCATACGCCCAGGCCTATGCCGGCGCGTTCAGTCTCCCGCTGCTCGTCTTCAGACTCTTCAACGTCTTCGGGCCGCTCCAACCCGCCGACCACGCCTACGCCGCGGTCGTGCCGGCCTTCGTGTCAGCGGCCCTGACAGAGCGTCCCCTGCCCCTGCACGGCGACGGTGAGCAGAGCCGCGACTTCACGTACGTCGGCAGCGTCACAGCGGTCATGCTCGAGGCCCTGCGTAGGCGGGTCACCACGGACGGCCCCGTCAACCTCGCATTCGGCTCCCGCCGGACCCTGCTCGACGTGATCGCCATCCTCGAGCGCGTCCTCGGGCGGCCAGTCGAGGTCGTACGCACCCCACCCCGACGAGGGGACGTACGTCACTCCCAGGCCGACCAGAGCCGGCTTCGTGCGCTCTTCCCCGACATCGTCCCAGTCGACTTCGAACAGGGCCTCACCGAGACCGTCACCTGGTTCCGGGCGACGCAGCAGCAGGCCTCGCGGCAATCAGGATGACGCCTGTCGGCGCTCGCCGGCCAGCGACATGACGCGCACTGCGCGGCGGGCCGCGTTGCTCCTGAGCATGCTCGCAGCCCTGGCCCTGGCCGTCGTGGCGGCGGTGGCGCCACGGTGGGCAGAGCGGCACGAGGCGGAACCACCGAGCGACGCCGCCTCGGAATCGAACGCGCCACCCGGGGCGCCCAGCGGCGCGGCCTTCCCCGTTCCACCCATAGCAGTCGGGCTTCTCCCATCCGGGATTCCTGACGACTGCTCACAGGACGTGACCGCTGAGATCAACGCCTGGATCGCCGGGGTCCCCGACGGCTCCACCCTGACCTTCGCGAGAAACGGCTGCTACCGCACGGAGTCGACGATACGCGTCTCGAACAAGCAGGACGTCATCTTCGAGGGCAACGGAGCCACCTTCCGCCGTACCCAGCTCACCCCACAGAACCTGCGCTACCCGAAGCACCACCCGCATTGGCTCGTCGTGCAGAGCAGCAACCTCGTCTTCCGCAATATTCGCGTCGAAGGAACGAACACCGGCCTGGAAGCCCTGCCGCAACTCAAAGGGCTGCTCCCCGGTGCCAGGCGCACGGTCGATTCCAAAGGCAGCGAGGCGCCCATCTCCTGCGAGCAGGAAGAAGATGGCTACGGCTGCTACAGCCGATCGTTCGCTTTCGAGCATGGCTGGCACCTCGGCGAAGTGAGCGACGTGACCTTGGAGCACGCTGTCGTCGACGCCGTCTGGGGCGATGGCATCTACATCGGACGGGACCTGAACGATCGCGACGGTTCGATGAACGTCCGCGTCTTCGACGTGAGCATCGACCGCAATGGACGCCAAGGCGTGGCCATCGGCAAGGCCAGCCAGGTGCTCCTCGACGCCGTCCGGGTACTGCACTCACACCGTTCCGCGGTCGACCTCGAACCGACCTCCCCTGACAGATCCGCCATCGAAGGTGTCGAGATCCGAAACTCGGAGTTTCGCTCCCGGCTCCGCGCGCTGGCCGCGCTCGGACGGGGTGGCGTCAATGACATCTACTACCACCACAACCGAATCCTCGACTCGATGGAGCTGTGGTTGGAGTCCGACAGCGGGATCGACGTCACCCGCTTCCGCTGGCGGATCCACAGCAATGTCCACGAGGGCCTCATGTCACAACCGGCCCTACGTTTCGTAGCCACGAAGGACGTCGACATTCGCGACAACCACCTGCGGTTCCGGGCGAACAACTCTGAACAGGTCGTGCAGCTCTACGAGGGATCGCAAGCTCTCATCGCCTGCAACTGGTTCGAGGATGCGGCGGAACTCGTGAGCACCGACGCCACGAGCAGCTGGAGAGGCGAAGACAACTCGCTGAACAACACACCCCCCGCATGCCTTAGGAGATGACGGGCAGCCAGAGCTTCCTGGCTTCGAGGTCAGATCGGAGCGGAGGCTCGATGGAGCGAGCGACCCTTTGCGACTCCTCGGTCCCCTTCCGCGCAAAGGCGCAAGATCTCGACGGCCTCGAGACGGCGCTACTGGTAGGCGCGGGCCTGCAACGCGAAGAGTTCGGAGTAGAGGCGCCGGTCGGCCATGAGCTCGGCGTGGGAGCCAACTTCGACGACCCGGCCCTGATCGAGCACGACGATCATGTCGGCGTCCTGAACGGTGGACAACCGGTGCGTCACGAGGACGGTTATGGCGCCGTCCGAGGCGGTCTCGCGCGCCGCGCGGGTGATGCCCGAGAACAATGCGTGCTCACTCGCGGGATCGAGAGCCGCGGTGGGTTCGTCGAGGAGGTAGAGCAGGGGTTGCAGGCGCATGCGGGCTCGAGCGAGGGCGAGCTTCTGCCACTGTCCTTCGGAAAGGTCCACTCCGGAGAAGGTGCGGCCCAGTTGGGTGCCCAACCCGTCGGGGAGTGCCGTGATGACCGTGGCGGCACCCGCCCGGTCGATAGCACGATCTACACGTAGCTCGTCGTCGACAGCGGGGAGATCACCGATCCCCACGGTCTGTCGTGCGGTGAACTCGAACTTGCAGAAGTCCTGGAAGGCGCCCGAGATTCGGTCTCTCCAGTTGCCGGGGTCGATCTCTGTCAGGTCGATCCCGTCCACGGTGATCGTCCCCGAGGTCGGGGCGTAGAAGCCGCAGAGCAACTTCACGAGCGTGCTCTTGCCGGCGCCGTTCTCGCCCACGAGCGCGACCACGCCGCCCGCTGGCAGGAGGAGGTTGACGTCATGGAGCACCTCGCGCTGCGTGGCGGGATAGCGGAACGAGACGCCGTGCAGGGCGATGCCGCCCCGCAGCCGCCGGGGGGCAGGGTGAGCCGGAGCTTCGGGGAGCCGCCGCTCGGTCTTCGATCTGTCCCGCCGGCGGTCTTGGGCGAGCCAAGACCGCCCTCCCACCCGGGATTTGTCCCGCCGGCGGTCTTGTCTTTGCCCGCCCTCCGTGCCTGAGGCCCTCTCCCGGGCATGCGAAGACCGCCCCCCCACCTGCGTGGCCTGGTCCTCCAGCCACAGGAAATGACCTGCTACGAGCAGCACCCGATGCAACCAACCAGTCGTTTGAGCGACCCCCGTCACCTGACCGCCGACCTGGTCGGCGAGTTGCAACAGCAGGAAGATGTCGCCCGGGGTCGCCATGCCAATCAGGACGTGACGTAGGACGAAAGCGATCGCTCCCACATACCCGACCAGGAAGACGAACGTTCCCAGCGCTTCCCACCCCACGCAGCGTGTTCCTGCTTTTACTTCCGCTCGGCCCACCGAACGGAGCAGAGTCCGATGACGGAGACGAATCTCGTTCTGCAAGCCGAAAAGCCGCAGCTCTTTCGCAACACCGAGGGATGTGGCCAGCTTGAGGTACTGGGAGGCGAGCCGGCTCTGTTGGGCGGTGCGGCGCCCGGTCGCGTCAAGGATGCTTGCGGAACGCGCGCTCGTCGCAAGCGACGGCAGCCCCAGGACGGGAAGCAACAGCAAGCCAGGGTGGATGCTGACGAGCAAGATCGCCGTTCCCGCGGCCGCCGCGAGCACCTGGCCGGTCATGAGGAGAGCCGCCACCACCTGGCTCACCGAGCCGCGCTGGTTGCGCAGATGTTCCAGCCTGTCCAGGAATTCAGGGCGCTCGTGATGCTCCAGTCCAGGCAGGCTCGCGGAGAGCTCCACCAGGCGCCGTTCCAGGCGCAGGCTTGTCGCTTCCTGCAGTCGGAAACGCACCTTGGCCAGGACGACCTTCAAGACGTGCCCGATGGCGCTGGTCCCAGCCAACGCGGCAGCGGCGCCGAGTGCGAGAGGAGGGCGCCCAGCGGTGATTCCATCCACGATGAGCTTCAGCCACAGTGCGGTGGCCGCCGCGGCGATGCCCATGACAGGAACGAGCGCGCAGGAGAGCAGGGCTCGCCAGGGATCCGCGCGAAAGGTCGCTCCGACGACGAAGAGAAGGGCGCGCAGACGCTCGGGGACGCCAAGGCGGCGCAGTCGGGGCGTGCTTCGATGGCGAGCCCGCCTGGGGGAGGAGGGGTCTGTCTCGGGGCGGGACGTCGGAGTGGCGGCCTTGGGCCTGTCAAGAGCCCGCCTGGGGCGGGAGGAAATTCTTCTGGCACGGGATGTCGTCGTCGCGGTCTTGGGCCTGTCAAGACGGCGACGGAGGCGGGGAAAAATTCTTCTGGCACGGGACGTCGTAGTCACGGTCTTGGGCCTGTCAAGACGGCGACGGAGGCGGGAGAAAATTCCTCTGGCACGGGACGTCGTAGTCACGGTCTTGGGCCTAGACATGGCTTGGAGTGCGGTAGTGCTCCGCCTGGAGCTTGAACGTCAGGGCGTAGTGTCCTCCCAGGGAGACGAGGTAGTCGTGCGTCCCGAACTCGGCGATGCGTCCCTTGTCCATGACCACGATGTGGTCGGCGGGGCGCACGGTCGAGAAACGGTGGGAGACGATGATCGTGGTCAGGCCACGCGTGAGCTGCAGGAAGCGCTCGTAGAACTCGGCCTCCGCGCGAGCATCAAGGCTGGCGGTGGGCTCGTCGAGCACGAGCAGGTTCGCTCCCGCCTCGACGGCGAGCAGCACGCGAGCCAGGGCGATTCGTTGCCACTGACCCCCTGAGGGGTCCACCCCATGGGGGAATTTGCGTGACAGTGGGGTCTCCCAGCCAGCGGGGAACTGGTCGACGAGGTCGCTCGCCCCCGCTGCGGCCAACACCTGTCGCAACGACTCGTCGTCGTCGCGCCGGGCGAGGTCTCCGAAGGCGATGTTGTCGCGCAAGGGCAGCGGATAGCGACCGAAGTCCTGGAACACAGCAGCGATGCGGCGTTGCCAGGAGACCGGGTCGATCTCTCGCAGGTCCACTCCGTCCACACTGATATGACCCTGCGTCGGGTCGTAGAAGCGACACAGCAGCTTGAGCAGCGTGGTCTTGCCGCTGCCGTTCTCGCCGACGATCGCATGGGAGCGTCCAGGCCGGATCCAGAGGTCGAGGCGACGGAGAACGGGCTGCTGGGTGCCGGGGTAGGTGAACGACGCGTCGTGGAAGCGGATGCCAGTCACGAGGCGAGTCGGGGCGTCTCTGTTGCCCGGGAGGTGGAAGCGAGGCAGCTGGGTGGCTTCCTGTACCCGCAGGGTGTATTGCAGCGGGGCCGTTCCGAGCTGCAGGACATATTCGTTGTCCGAATCCCAGGCGAATCCCGCCAGTCCCAGCACGGCTTGGGCATGGACCGCGATGCTCCCGAGTCCAACCTCGCCCCTGAGAGCTGACCGGACCAGAGCGCTGAGCACGAGCACATGGCTGATGATGAGAGCTCCGAAGGAACCGATCATGCCCCTCACGTCCCCACGACGCCGCTGCCACGCCTGACGCATCCCCACGCGCCAGTGCTCCTCGAAGCGGTTGGCGAGCCAACGGGCGAGGCCGAAGATACGGATCTCTTTGGCGGCGATGCCGTCGAGGGCGAGGTCGCTGAAGTACTGGGCGCGCCGGAAACCCGTGGAAGACAGCTCGAATGAGTCGATGAGCCCCCCCATCTCGCGGCGATACCAGCCGTTGGACAAAATCCAACCGAAGATGATGAGCACCGGGGCCCACCAGCGGTAGCCAGCCAATATCACCGCCGAGCCCACTGCGAGCAGCCGGTTGGAGACGATGCTCTCCAGTGCGAGCACCGCCTTGCTGATCCGCACCGGCTGTGGTCCCACCGCATAGGCGAGACGGACCTCGTCCGCCAACTCCGGGTCCTCGAGATGAGCCAGCGTCGGGGGCGTGAGCAGACCGGCGAGCAGCCGGTCACGCAGGAGCACCTCGAGGCGGACGGTCAGGCGCTTGGTGACCGGGCCGAGGAAGGGCAGCACGATTTCCAGGACGAAAAGGGCGCCGGCGAGGACGGCCAGGGCCTGCCAGGCGCTGCGGACACGAGGCAGGGGGGAGAGGTCGCCGTTCACCGTCGCTATCAACGCCCCGGCGGCGAGCATGAGGAGCACCGGCAGCAACCCCGACACGAGGACGTCGAGTACGAGTGCGGCGGTGCCGATGCGGCTCGCTAGAGGTAGGAGCCGGATCAGGGTGAGCACGGGCCGTCGGGATGTGAGCGACACATGTCGTGCTACGCGGCGAGTCACGCGCGTCAGGAGGCCGAGGAGCCGACCTGCTGCGGCAGGAAGGCGCGGGCGTGAGAGACACCCGGATTCTCGCTGGCGATCCTCGCGTCTGAACCGGTCCCGGTGTGATGACTGGCGATCCTGGTGTTGAGGCGGGCGGGTGCGCCGTCCTGGGCGACGGTGTCTCCGACTCGTCGTCCGAGCACGATGCGCTGGGGGCATGAGTCCTCCCTGTACCGGGCTGCCCTGGCACGCTTGTTCTCTCGGGCGTGCTGGGCCTGTTGGAAGAGGCTGTGGCAGGCAGGCGTCTCCAGCTCCTCCTGGTCCTGGTGCAGATCAGCTAGAAGGCGGTCAGCAATGTCGTGACCAGGGCACAGGCGACGGCGACGTTCTGGTCGTCGTCGTCACCACAGTCGTGGTGGTATTTCTTCTTGCCCAGCGCTCCAAGCTCATCGGCGGCGAGCGCCGATGGGGTGGACAGCGCCTGGAGGTCGAGAACATCGACGCTCAGCTCCTGGCCCTTCATGGGAGTCAGATCAACCATGCAGTTCACCTCCTTTCGTGAGGATGTCATCGGAGCCCAGGGGTGCGGGGTTTCCCCCGTCATGTCCCGGCTCCGGTGCATGGGCGAGGCCGCCCACCTGCCAAACCGTGTCCCGCCTGCCCGACCGCCGCTTCCGGTCGGGGTTCGAAAGAGAGAGACGAACCTGTGGCATGAGTCCTCGCTGTAGCGCTTGCGGTTCAGGTCTCGTGTTTGTCGCGTCTGTCTCGCGGGGTGCGAAGGCCGTGGCAGGCAGGCGCCTCCATTGCTCCCCCTGGTATCCCAGCAATCAGCTAGAAGGCAGTCAGTAACGTGGTGACGAGGAGACAGGCGACGGCCACGTTCTGATCGTCGTCGTCGTCGGCGTCGTAGCTCTTCTTCTTGCACGACAGACCTGCGAGCCCGTCGGCGGCGAGCGCCGATGGGGTGGACAGCGTCTGGAGGTCGAGAACATCGACGCTCAGCTCTTGGCCCTTCATGGGAGTCAGATCAACCATGCAGTTCACCTCCTTTCGTGATGATGTCATCGGAGCCTCGGGGTGCGGGGTTTCCCCCGTCATGTCCCGGCTCTGGTGCATGGGCGAGGCCGCCCACCTGCCAAACCTTGTCGTCTTGCACCTCGTGCCGCTTTCGCTTCGGTCCGCTGCTCGTCTCGTCAGGGGTGGCGGTGCTGTTGCAATGCGGTGGCAGGTAGGCAGCCCCGGCTCCTCCCCTGGTCCTGGTGCAGATCAGCTAGAACGCGGTCAGCACCGTGGTGAGAAGGAGACAGGCGACGGCGACGTTCTGATCATCGCCGTCATCGCAGTCGTGGCTCTGGTACTTCTTCTTGCCCAGCGCTCCAAGCTCATCGGCGGCGAGCGACGATGGGGTAGACAGCGCTTGGAGGTCGAGAACATCGACGCTCAGCTCCTGGCCCTTCATGGGAGTCAGATCAACCATGCGGTTCACCTCCTTTCGTGAGGATGTCATCGGAGCCTCGGGGTGGCGGGGGTGCCCCCCGCCACCAGCGGCTCCGGTGCATGGGCGAGGCCGCCCACCTGCCAAACCGTGTCCTGCGCGTCCGACCAGGACGTCTCTCCACCCGCCGGGCCTACGGCCCTTCCCCGGGCGGGGTGACCCGAGCCGGTCGTGGCTGAAATGGAGGAGAGAAAGCGTGTGATGGCGTGGTAGAGGCGCCGCCGAGCCTCCCGACCACTCAAAACGTGGCCCTCTCCCGGCAGTTCGAGGAGCCACAGGTCCCGACCATCGACGTAGCCCTGGTCACGGAGGCTGGCGGCGAGCTCCCGTGACTGCTGTACAGGAATGGTGCGATCCTCGCTCCCGTGGGCGAGGAGAACCGGGCAGCCGCGTGGCAGGTCAGCGCGAAGGAGATCTGTCGCCTCAGGTGCGGGGGCCGCCAGGAGGTCAACCAACTGGCGAACTGGTGGGCTCGCCACCGCTCGCAGTCTGGACAGAGACGCGAAGGGAGAGATGGCGATGACGCCCCGGAAGAGGTCCGGTCGGACGGATGCCAGTTGGAGCGCCAGGAAGGCGCCATAGCTCTCCCCATAGGCGACCACCGGCCAGCGCGGTCCC
>JBHELG010000114.1:0-8146 GCA_046263195.1 Nitriliruptorales bacterium
GGGAAGGCGGCGCAGCCGCCGGGTGGGCGGGACCTCACCGGGAAGGCGGCGCAGCCGCCGGGCGGGTAGGAGGTGGAGAGCCGCACGGGTAGCGCCGACCTGCTCGACGGCCCGGGGAGTCCCGAACCAATCGACAGGGCCAGAACGTGTCTGGCCCTCACCACGAAGGACGAGCCCCGACGACGGTTCAGGCCGAGGCTCTGGCGCACCGCTCTTCTCTCCGTCGGGGCGTTGGTGGTCGGGATCGCGGTTCCCCAGGTGGGGACGCTCGAGTTCGGGACGAGCGGTTCGGCCGGGCAGATCGACAGGACGACGGGCGCTGCCCTTCCTCTACCCCCTGGCCCTGCTCCGCCTCCGCCTGGCGTAGCGGGACCGGCCACCGTCGTGACCCCCGTGACCGGCCCTAGCTCCCCTGACCGAACCGACCGCAGATGGCATGTCTACGGCGCTGACCTCGGCCACCTCATCGAATACGCCGACGGCCTGTACATGGTGTTCGGCGACACCTTCGGCCCAGAACTCGTCGACTGGCGCAGCAACTCACTAGCCCGAGTCGAGCGGGTGGGACGCGAAGGCATCAGGCTCGCCGGTTTCCAGGCGGCCCCGAACGGTCATGCCACGGAGCTCCTGCCGTCCAAGAAGGTCGTAGAGGAGGAGATGACGGTCATACCCACGGCAGGCATCGCAGAGGGCTCTCGCCTCTTCCTCCATTACCTCTCCGTGCGGTCCTGGGGACCGGCCCATGGGCAGTGGAAACCGAACTTCGCCGGACTGGCGTATTCGGACGACGGGGGCGCGACCTGGACGAGGCCACCGACCCCACGCTGGCCGGCCCAGTCAAGTTTCGGTCAGGTCGCCTTCGTGCGGCACGAGGACTACATCTACCTGCTCGGCACGCCGGCAGGACGTTTCGGGGGGATGAGAGTCGCCCGTGTCTGGCCGTCTGACCTGCTCGATGCGAGCGCGTACCGCTACTGGGACGGCCTGGAATGGGTGCCCGAACCTTCGGCAGCGGCCCTCGTCATCCCACCCGCGGTCGGCGAGCTGTCGGTTCGCTGGAACGAACATCTGAGGGCATGGCTCGTCGCCTACTACGACGAGGCACGCGACGCGATCATCTTCCGCGCGGCCAACCATCTGACCGGCCCCTGGAGCGATGCGACGATCGTCGCCACGAAGGCGACCTTCCCCGGCCTCTATGCCCCATTCCTCGTCCCGGGCCTGTCCGAGGGCAGTGAGGTGCACTTCACCATGTCGATGTATCACGAGTCGGACAAGAACCCGTACCAGGTCTATCTGGTTCGGGTCCCGCTCGCCGCAACATCCGCCTCTTCGGTCTCCTGAGCCTGGCCCAGCTTTTCAGCGGCCTTCACCGCGGTCAGCAGCGCCATCGCCTTGTTTCGGGTCTCGGTCTCCTCCTCTGCAGGATGGCTGTCGGCGACGATGCCGGCCCCGGCTTGGGCATACGCCACGCCTGGGCGCATCACCAGCGTGCGAAGAGCGATGCAGGTGTCGAGGTTCCCACTGAGGTCGACATATCCGACTGCGCCCGCGTACACCCCGCGTCGCGTCGGTTCGAGATCGTTGATGATCTCCATGGCCCGCACTTTGGGGGCACCCGACACCGTTCCAGCCGGGAAGACGGCTCGGAGGACGTCGACGGGGCTCGTGTCGTCCCGCAGGGTCCCCGTCACCCGACTCACGAGGTGCATGACGTGTGAGTAGCGCTCGACGGCCATGAACTCCGCTACTTTGACGCTGCCCACGGCGCATACTCGACCGATGTCGTTGCGCCCGAGGTCGACGAGCATGATGTGCTCGGCCCGCTCCTTGTCGCTGGCCAGAAGCTCCCGTTCGAGCATCCGGTCCTCGTCCTCGGTACGACCACGCGCTCGGGTTCCGGCTATCGGCCAGGTTTCGACGTGGCGTCCTTGGAGCCTGACGAGTGCCTCCGGCGAAGACCCGACGACGTGGAGATCGCCGAAGTCGAACAGGAACAGGTACGGAGAGGGGTTGATGACCCGCAGCATGCGGTAGACGTCGAAGGGGCTGGCCGTCGTGCGTAAGGCGAATCGCTGGCTCGGAACCACCTGAAAGACGTCACCGGCTGCGATGTGTTCGAGCGCTCGCTCGACCATGCGCTCGTAATCGCCTGGTGCCAGGTTCGAGGGCGCTTCGATGACGGGCGCTGGCGCCGGTGGGGGCACGGGCCGGGACGGGGTCGCAGCACCGAGCCGGGCCACGAGCGCGTCATTGTCGGCCACCGCGTCGTCGTACTGAGCCGACGGATCAGCCCCGGCCACGACATTCGTGGCCACCGTGAGCCTCTGACGCAGGTGATCGAACGCGACGACATGACGCGGGAAGAGCATGAGCACATCGGGCAATCCGAGGTCGTCGACGGCGCCGGCAGGAACCTGCTCGATCTCACGCACCGCCTCCCAGCCCACGTATCCGACGGCACCACCGTGTAGCGGTGGCAGGTGTTCGAGCGGCGGAGCAGCAAGCGCACGCGTCGCGCGGTCGAGGGCGTCGAGTGGTCCATTGGCCTCCTCCACGCCGGGCGGCGGTTCGCCCTCCCAGGAGACCACGCCACCCTTGCCGCTCAGGATGAGGAAGGGATCAACTCCCACGAAGGAATAGCGCCCCCAACGTTCACCATGCTCGGCGGACTCGAGCAGGAAGCTGGGCCGAAACCCGCGCAACTTCGCATACACCGACAGCGGGGTCTCGAGGTCGGCGAGGACCTCACGCCAGACGGGAACGACGCGGTAGCGGGTTGCGAGGCCGACGAATTCCTCCCGGGATGGCCGGTAAGAAATCCCTCCTACCCCGGTCGCGGTCATGTATCCCGCCGCCCGCCGGGCCTTCGGCCCTTCCCCGGGCAAGCCAAGACCCCTCCTCCGGTCTCCCTGCCTGCGCGTGCTCCCCTCATGCCTGCTCCCGCGCGGGTTCGTTCATGACCGGGCGGTGAAAGCAGGTCCGGGCGCCCGTGTGACAGGCGGGGCCGGTTCCTGCCTCGACCCGAATGAGCAGCGTGTCTCCGTCGCAGTCAGCCAGAAGCTCCACCACGCGCTGCGTGTTCCCGGACGTCGCGCCTTTGTGCCACAGCTCCTGACGCGAGCGCGACCAGAAGACGGTCTCCCCTTTCTCGAGCGTGAGGGCGAGTGACTCGGGACTCATCCAAGCCACCATGAGGACCTCGCCGGTGTCGTGCTGCTGCACGACGGCTGGTACGAGCCCGCGTTCGTCGAACTTCAGCTCGGCGAGACTCTGCGAGGCAAGGATCATGAAGGTCCCCTTCGTCGCTCCAACTGGTCCTCGTGTCGCCGCCGGGTGTTGGGAGGGTGGTCCTGAAGCGGGAGCGGACAAAGACCGCGACAATGCTGTTCAAGACCGCCGGCGGGACAGCTCCGAGCGTAGCGGTGCCGGTCGTCAGCCTCACGGCGTGGAGGGGTGCTCGCGTCAGCTACCACCGGCCTGGGCGTCCGCTGGGTTTGCCTCGCTTTAGAGTTCTCCCTTCGGTTTTCGCGCCAGAAGGTGAAGGCACCAGGTGAGCGCACCAGCGGGCTGGTATCCGGATCCGACTCGGCGGCACGGTGAGCGGTACTGGGCTGGCACACACTGGACGGAGCATGTGCGGGACCGCGGAGTGTCGGGCAGGGACCCGCTCGAGTTCGCCACCGATCGGGTCGTGTCGGAAGCTGACCGGACCCGCTATCAGCAGGAGGAGACGGCCGCCACGGCTCCGGCCGGCTGGTACCCCGTGCCCGGCGTGGCCGACGAGGAGCGCTATTGGGACGGGACCCGCTGGACCGACTACACGCGGTCGACCAGACCATCACAGGCGCAGCTGGCCCCCCGTCAGGAAGTGGCCCCGCGCACGAACGGCAAAGCGGTGGCGTCACTCGTGCTGGCCTTGGCGTGGGTGGGCGGACTCGGGTCCACGTTGGGCATTGTGATCGGCCTTCGGGCACGGCAGGAGATCGAACGCTCCTCTGGCAGTGAGACCGGCTCGGGCTTGGCTAGCGTCGGAATAGCCGTTGGCGTGGTCGGGCTGCTACTCGCCCTGCTCATGGCCGGATTGTTCGCCGTTCTCTTCTTACTCGACTGATAGTCGCTTCGTCCCAGCCTTGACGGCGCCTCCAGCCTGGGAGGCCGCTGCCGTGTGGGGAACGGGACGAGGAAAACGCACTGGCAGGCCGGCCTCGGCCATCTCCTCTTTCACTTCGGCGATCCGCAATTCCCCGAAGTGAAAGATCGACGCCGCAAGGACCGCGCTCGCCCCGCCGACGCGCACCGCCTCCACAAGGTGGGCTGCGGTCCCCGCTCCCCCACTCGCGATAACCGGCACGTTCACGGCTGCGGCGACCGCGGCGAGCAGTTCGAGGTCGAACCCGGCCTTCGTTCCGTCGCGATCCATCGACGTGAGCAGGATCTCGCCGGCGCCCCGCGCCTCACACTCGGCCGCCCACTCGACCGCATCGACACCCGTAGGGGTTCGCCCCCCATGGACGTACACCTCCCAGGCCAACTGCCTCGTCGAGGTCCGCCGGGCGTCTATGGCCGCCACGACACACTGGGCGCCGAATGCGTCGGCGGCCTCGGAAAGCACCTGCGGGCGCCGAACCGCCGCGGTGTTCAGTGCGACCTTGTCCGACCCGGCCCGCAGCATGCGGCGCACGTCAGCTGTCGACCGGACACCTCCGCCGACGGTGAGCGGGATGAAGACCTCCTCCGCGGTGCGAGCCACGACGTCAACCATGGTCTCACGGTCTTCGGCGGAGGCGGTTATGTCGAGGAACACAAGCTCGTCCGCGCCTTCGGCGTCGTAGATGGCAGCGAGCTCGACAGGATCTCCCGCGTCGCGCAGCTCGATGAAGCGGATCCCTTTGACGACGCGGCCAGCGTCGACGTCGAGGCACGGTATGACCCGGACCGCGAGTCTGTCCGCCTCCTTGCCCGCTGCCCTCATGCCATCTCCTTACGGAGCTCCACGAGCGCCTCCTCCAGCATGAACCGGCCGGCGTAGAGCGCCTTGCCGACGATCGCCGCGTCTACGCGATCGTGGCAGGCTGCGAGGGCTCGGAGGTCGGCGATGCTGGCGACACCGCCTGAAGCGGTGATACGGGCCGGGGTGGCGTCGGCGACAGCGGTCAGCATCTGCAGGTTGGGACCTTCGAGCATGCCGTCGCGGGTGATGTCGGTGTAGACGAAGCGGGCCACGCCCATGGTCGTGAAACGCTCCAGAGCCTCGAACAGGTCGCCACCGGGCTCGGTCCAGCCCCTCGCCTGCAGCGTGCGGCCTCGAGCGTCGAGTCCGACCGCGATGGCGTCGCCGTAGCGGTCGACGCACGTGGCAACGAACGATGGTTCGCGCAGGGCCATCGTGCCGAGCACGACGCGTCGGGCGCCGAAGCCCAGGGCGGCTGTGACGTCGTCAAGGGTGCGGATGCCGCCGGAAGCCTGCACGGGCAGTCCGGTTTCCGCGACGATGTCGGCGATGATGTGGCGGTTCCGGGGCTGGCCGGTGAAGGCCGCGTCGAGGTCGACGACGTGCAGCCACTCCGCACCCGCTGTCGCCCAGCGCTTGGCTGCCGCGACAGGCTCGGTGTCGTAAACGGTCATTTCGTGCGCTGCCCCTTGCCGCAGTCGCACAGCTTTGCCGTCCTTCAGGTCCACCGCCGGGTAGAGCACGAAGTCCATTTCTCGCATCCTGGTCAGACCCCACTTCTCGAGCTGACCCGATCCTGCTCATCCCCATCAGCCGGGCCTGCGGCGCCCCGGTCAGCGCGAGGAGGCAGGCCGATGCCGGCAACCCAGTTGTGCAGCAGTCGCGCTCCCACATCCCCGGACTTCTCCGGATGGAATTGGGTTCCCACGACCTCGCCGGCTCTCACGACGCAGGGGAAGGGGTCGGGATAGGCGCATGTCGCCACGACGTGCTGAGGATCTGAGGGCTGCGCGTAGTAGGAGTGGACGAAGTAGGTCCGCTCCCCCGCGACGTCGGTAAGCAGAGGATCATCGTCGTGGCGGGGGGCGACTTCCACGATGTCCCAGCCGATATGGGGCACCCGTACGCTCTCGGGCAGCCGCACGACCCGGCCCGGCAGGACACCGAGCCCAGGGCAGTCCCCTTCCTCGCTGTGCTCGTAGAGCAGCTGCATCCCCACACAGATTCCGAGCAGGTCGCGGCCGTCGGAGACCCAGGCCGAGACGAGATCCGCCAGGCCAGCGGCCCGAAGGTTCGCCAGGCAGGTTGCGAAATGTCCGACTCCCGGTACACACAGGGCATCGGCCTGCTCGGCCACGACGGCATCGGAGGTCACAAGGACCCGTGCTCCTGCCCGCTCGAGCCCCCGCTGAGCCGAGCGCAGATTGCCCGCACCGTAGTCGAGGACCGCCACGCGCGGCGCCTGGACCCGCCCCCGCAATCGCGATGGCGCGGTCACGCGAGCATCCCCTTCGTCGAGGGGATGGCGCTACCGGTCACCGCGACGGCGCGTCGCAGTGCGACCGCCACCGCCTTGAACACCGATTCGTGGGCGTGGTGACTATTTCCCGGACGGAGCAGGGCGACATGGAGGGTCATGCGCGCGTTGGCGACGAGGGCCTCGAAGAAGTGCCTCGTCAGGGTCGTCTCATAGGTGCCGATGAGCTCCACCGGGGTGACGACGTCGTAGACGAGGTAGGGGCGGCCGGACAGGTCGACAGCGGCGCGCGTGAGACACTCGTCTATGGGGACGGTTGCGTCCCCGAACCGCTCTACTCCGATCCGTTCGGACCACGCCGCTGCGAGCGCCTGTCCCAACGCGATGCCAACGTCCTCCACGGTGTGGTGCGCATCCACGTCGAGGTCACCTTCCGCGAGGACGGTGAGGTCGACTCTTGCGTGGCGGCCGAGCTGCTCGAGCATGTGGTCGAAGAACGGGACGCCAGTCGCGACCTCGGTGCGTCCGCTTCCGTCGAGGGTGAGATCGACCAGCACGCGGGTCTCCCGCGTGGTGCGCTCGACGCGTCCGTGGCGAAGGGTGGAGGTCATGACCTCCTCATGTTTCTGGTCCCGGGATCAGCTTCGGCCGGATTGTGACGCGCCCCACACTACCCGTTGCCCGGCCGCGACCAGTGGCAAGGGCTATTGCGCGATTCGGGGCTCGAGCGGCCTCCGATGCTGACCAGCTGCCATCACTCGCAGCCGTCGTCGATTTCGTCTCCCGACTCACTCCACTCCGACCCGGCCACCCGCTGCGTCAAATGGTCGTCCGGCGCCTACGCGTGCGAGGAGGCAGTTGAGGGACTTCGATAGAGCCATCTATCGGGGGGCTGACCCGAACGCATAGCTGCCCCATGCGTCAAGGACCGCCCGACCACCAATCAGTCAGGTCGGGGTGGGGGTGCGCGGAGGGGGGTGCCGCGTGGTAAGGAGGTCCAGGTGCGGCCGTTTCGGGTGATGGTGTAGTGGCCGGTTTGGGGGTCGAGGCGCTGTTTCCATTTGCGGTCGTGTACGAGCTTGTGCCAGCGGCGGATGAGCAGCGTGAGCTGGTCGGGATGATGCTCGCCACCGTCGGCCTGCTCGACCACATGGTGGATGTCCGCCCACGGGGCGGGGCCGGTGGAGCCGGGGAAGCGACAGCCCTTGTCCCGGGCTCTGACGGCTAGTCGGATGTCGGCGGGGATGGCGGCGGCTCTGGTCTTGGCGGACACGGCCAGGGGACGTGCCCCGTCGAACACCACGACCCGCAGGTCCGCATCGGCGGGCCAGGGCTTCGACGGTGGCGGCAGTCAGGGTCGGAAGCACTCCGGGGGCGGCCAGCTTCACCATTCCGGCCGCAGTCGCGGTGACGTTGGCCAGGTCGACGTGGGCGATGAGCAGGGGGCGGGCTCGACGGCGTCTGCCCCTGCCCCCGCCCAGCCAGTCGGTGCAGATGCGCACCAGACCCTGGGCACGCTGCTTCGCCCGACTCGACGCCTCCCCGGGCTGTGTGGGCTCGCTGTCGGGCAGGCCGCTGGCCGCATCCAAGGCGTTCAGACAGGTCGGGCCCGAGATCGGGTCGAGTTCGCCGTACAGGCGCACCGACCCGTCGAATGACGGCTGAACCGCGAGGAAGCTGGCCTCGACCTGCCGCTGTTCGCGGCGTTCGACTTT
>JBHELG010000115.1:0-14080 GCA_046263195.1 Nitriliruptorales bacterium
GCCGACGGTGTTCAGGATGGACTCGAGCAGATCGTTCACCTGCCCGAGCTCGTCCCCCAGCTCGTCTTCGAGGCCGAGGTCGCCAAGGTCGATCACCTGGTCGCCGACCGTGAGCTTGTCGCCCTCGATGCTGATGAGATCATTGCCAGCGAGCTGGACCGCCAGCTTCTTGGTAACCGCCTCGGCGACCGCGCCGTCGCGTGTGCCGTCCGTCTTCGCCAGCGAGCTGAACTCGAACTCCGGCACCGTCACCAGCCCGCCGAGCAGGCTCATGTCGATGACACCCGCCTCGGAGGTCGAGACGATCGACTTAGCCTCGGTCAGCGTGCTCGTCTGCGACCACAGCTTCTCGATGCTCACGAGGTTCGTGAGGTCACCCACTTCCGGCAGCTGCACCGCGTCAGTAGGTACGACGACGGGCGCCACGTCGTTGAGGTCCAAGGTCGGGAGATCGACTGGCTCGGAGCCTGCAGGAAGGTTCTCGAGGTTGTTGTTGATCTCGGTTTCGATGGTCTTGAAGACGTCGTTCAGGCCTACGCCGGGCGCTTCGGGCGTCGTCCCGACCAGCTCCTCCAGCCTCTCCCTGACTAGCTCGATCAGGGTGTTGGCGTCCGTCTCGCCGAGCCCCACCTTGAGGTTGAGGAGCTCGGAGAGCGCCTCGGTCACCCGGTTCTCCGCGTCGGCGGTGTACGACATCTTCCCGGCCTCGAGCTTCACGACCGGATTGTCGGGCAGTGCGAGAAGGCTCTTGCTGTCACTCTTCTTGCTGCCGGTGAACGACAGCGACTCGTTCAGCAGGTCGCCCGCTCCCAGGATGGACTTCGCCGCGACCTTGCCCTGCGAGTCCAGCTCGGTGAGCGTCTGCGAGATCAGTTGGTTGATGCCGTCCGCCGCGACTGTCAATCCAGACGGCAGCGTGACCTCGAGTTCGAGGGCCTTCGACAGTGCTTGCCCGGCGAACTGGTCCGGACCGGCATTGGGAGCCGCGCTCACACTCGGCGCGGCAAGCGCGAGCGCCGAGGCCCCTGCGAGCACGGTCGTGGCGGCACGGCGTCGCCAGCTCGTACGAATCATCCCCATCCCCTACTCCTTGAGGATCCCTGCTGGCCAGCCAGCCGGGGTGTGTGGCCGGATGCGCGGATGAGGGCGCCTCGTGGCACTCCCGGACCCCGCACACTTCGTCAAGTGGCCCATCGGGGCCATTTTGCGCGGGTAGCTAACCAAATGAGGCAGGCGGTGTCACGTGTCATACGCACCGTAAGGCGTGCGACATCCGCACGAACTCCAGGTAGCTGTCGCATCGCTGGGAGCGCCCAAAGTCCTTCTGTGCTTAATGCCGTTCTCGTGACCCTGCCGAACCCGGTGTGTGGGGACAGATGCCGCCGGATACCGGGACGGGAACGACTGGAGGCGCATAAGTGGAATCTTGCCGTGACACGGTCCGCGCGCGTCTGCGAGTATTCAGCGCACATCTCGTCCAGTCCAGCGACGCTGCGTACCGGGTCTACCGCGGTCCTCTCGCCATCACGGCTCCGAGGCTGAGGCGGACGCGAGGTCTTCCGAGTGGCGCCAGCAGGCGACCCGCACCGCGTGCACGGCGAACGAACGCCGGGGTCGGGGAGGTTCTCTTCGAGCAGCGGACTGTCGCCGCGGACACGGGCGGATGGTCCCCCAGGGAGGCGGGGGCATTGTCTTCGTCGAGCAACCTTTCACGCAGGGCAACGCGAAACTCGCGCCTCGGGCGTTCCGTCGGGACCGCTCTCAGGACCGATGCGAGGTTCACGAGCTCGTCGAGCTCCGGAGTCGGCACCCGATCCTTCCGACCGTTGGATGGGACAGGCGCCTCGAAGTCGGGGTGGCCAGCGGCCTCAAGCAGGAGCGCCAGCTCGGCGGCGGCCTGCTTCCTTCTCCCCGTGTCGCGGCTCAAGTGGTTCCTCTTCCTCCGCCCAAGGCAACGATCCCCGCGTCCCGACCGTTACGATCCTAGTCCCCTCCCGCGGCAAGAGAGCCGTCCCACCCGTGTGCGCCGGGCGGCTGCGCAGGATCTCGGCGAGTGCCCGCAGCGCACGATATTGCAGGGCCTTCACCGCCCCCTCCGTGCGATGCATGGCTGCCGCAGTCTCCGCAACGGACAGGTCGCGCACGAATCGCAGGGAGATGACCTCGCGGTGGTCATCCTTCAGCAGATGGATGGCCTGCTCGAGTAGATGAGCGAGTTCCTGGCTGATGGCCAGCCCCTCTGGATGGTCGGGTTGGTCCTCTCCGGCTCGATCACCGATCTCCTCAGCCACCTGCTCGAGTCGCACCCGTGCGGACTTGAAGTGGTCGGTGACCCGGTTGCGGGCGATCGTGACGAACCACGCTCCGATGTCGACCCCCTGCCAGCGGAAGCTGGACAAGCTGCGCAGAGCCCTCAGGAACACATCCGAGGTCAGGTCCTCGGCGAGGTGACGATCCCCGACCTTGTGATGAATGTAGGCATACACCTGCTCGACGTAGCGGTCGTAGAGCTGCGCGAACGCTTCACCGTCCCCGCGCTGGGCACGGGCCACCAGTTCGACGACCTTCGGGTCGAGCGTCTTCGTGCCCACAAGCCCCTGCACCTGTCGGGGGCATCGGCGGAGGTCGAAACGGGACGCGGTCACCTGCTCTGCACGAGTTGCACGACGGTCGCGGCAACGATCACGACGAGCAGCGCGAGCAGCGCGATCGCGGTCCCGTTCCGCACCGTGCCTCCTCACCCGGCGGACGGTTCCGTTATGGAGAGTACGCCTAATGCGACTCTAAGTAACCCCCCAAACGGATTATTTTTTGCCGGCAGGTAAAGATCGCCTGTGCGCCTGTCATCGTGCGTCAAGGGGCAGCATGCCATCGTCGTCTGAGACGTCAGATGCGACGGTGGCCCGGTCCGAGCGCCCAAGGACCTCTTCGGCGGGAGCTCCGCCGAGCAGAGCCAGACACTTCTCGCGCTCCTGGCGCAGGTAGCCCACGAGCGCTGACCGATCGCCCAGGTAACGGCGACAGTCCAGTTCCAGTGTGATGGCGCCCGTATACGACGAGCGGCCGACTGCTGCAAGGAAGGACGCGAGGGGCAGGATGCCATGGCCGAGTGGCGCATGACTGTCGTGCCCCTGACCTCGGTTGTCGGAGACGTGGAGATGAGCCGCCTTGCCCCCCAGGCGGTCCCAAGCAGCGACGATGTCGACCCCTGACACGCCGAAATGACTCGTGTCGAGGACGAGGTTGCTGATCTCCGCCAGGTGCTCAGGATGGGTGTAACGGTGAAATCGGACGGGGCGGCCGAGAACGGACACCGGAAAGAGATTCTCGAGGCCGATGCGGGTACTGAGGGCATCCGCTTCACCCCCGGCCTCCTCCGTCAACCAGTCGTGGAAGCGGCTCTGCCAGCGGTACGGCGGATGGACGATCACGAGGTTGGCACCCACCTCACTAGCGAGCGCCACCGACCTGCGGCTCTTCTCGATGAAGTTCGTCCCGAAAACCCGTCGCGTGAGCAGCAGGAACGGGCCATGGATCACCGGGATCCGAACGCCCTCGCGAAGCGCGGCCACCTCCACCCGGCTGCCTCGCTGGGTCGCCGGATCCTGCGTGACCATGACTTCGACGCCGTCGTACCCGGCCTCCGCGATGGCGCCCATGGCCCAGTCGAGCGGCCGGGCAAAGAGTGGACCCGTCGATGCCAGAATCTGGAGTCCACCCATGGAGACAGCTTATCGGTGAGCTTTCGTGGGCGTGGCTGAAACAACGAGCGAAGATTGACCAGAGACGGATGCTCGTCGCGCCCTGTGCGGGTGTAAGTGGGCCAGGACGAAGAGAAGAGTGCTCTGGGGCCGTGTCGATGGGTGAGATCCCACCGCCTCGTGCACGCCGATGGGCTTCAATGTTGCAGGTACAGGCAAGAGCACGAGCGCAGAAGAGCGAGGAACCGTGGAGGAGGTCGCCGTCGACGTTGCGGCGGCTGTCGTTGCCGCCCTCTTCAGCGGCACGCTCGTTCGTCGCTATTACCTGCGAGGTCGCACGAATCGAGCGTTGCTCTACTGGGCGGTGGCGCTGACGCTGTTCGCTCTCGCGGCCGGGGGGTTGGCGTACGGCGCCTTGGTGGGCTGGTCGAGTGGACCATTCCGTTTCTACTACCTGTTCGGTGGTGTCCTGACGGTCCCGTGGCTCGCCCTCGGCACGGTCGAGACGGCGGCCCGCGACGCCGTCACCCTGAGGGTCCTCGGCCTCGCGAGCTTGGCCGTATCCGCCCTGCTCGCCGCGGCGCTCGTCTATGCAGCCGGCAGTCCACTCCTCTACGTCCCAGGCATTGCCTTCGCACTCCTCTGGGGGCTGCTCCTGCTCGCGACACCCGCGGGTGCCGCAGAGGCCGGCTCGCTCGTCCTCATCGTGACTTTGTCCGTCCTGTCCGCGTTCGCGGTGACATCTGCCGGTCTCGAGCATTCGGTCGCCCTCAGCTCGCTGCCGGAGGGCAGCGAACTGTTCCCGCCGGTCGTGCGAGGCCTCGCCCTGGGTGCCAACGCCGTCGGGGCGTTCCTCGTCATCATCGGCGCCGGGGTGACGGCCCTCCGGCTTCGTGGCCGTCGCATGCCCCACCTCGTCGTCGGCAACCTCCTCATCGCCCTCGGTGTGCTCGTCGCGGCAGCCGGAGGGTTGTTCGCCCGCTTCGGAGACACCGCGAGTCACGCGATCGCCTTCGCGGTCGGAGTGACCCTCATGTACGCGGGCTTCACGCGCACGATCCGCCCGCTCACCCCTCCCGGCGTGGCCGAAGTTGCGCAGCCACCCTCCAAACCCGCAGAGTGACTCCGAACCGAACGTGGGAGAAGGCAGTGGTGGTCGGCCCCGCTGACTGGACTTGGCTTTGAGGTTGGGGTCTTGGCTCGGACGTCGTCCTGTGGTCGTGGAGGTGTACACGCGGGTCGGGTGTGGGCTGTGCGAGAGGGCCGAGCGGCTCGTCGCATCAGAAGCAGGCCGGGCGGAGATTCGCTACGTCGACGTCGACACCGATCCCGAGCTCCAGCGCCGCTACAACGTCCGAGTGCCGGTCGTGGCGGTCAACGGACACGAGATCGCCGAAGCTCTCATCCCGCCGGGGGCCATTCGCCGAGCCGTGCGACAGGCGCGGGGTGGGCCTGCGAAGCATGAGGACTCGGGAGACGAGTGGACGCGGGACGCCCGGCTCGCGAAAAAGGAGGGCACGTGAGCCAGCGGCGCATCCCGGAGGCCACCGTGGCACGACTGCCGCTCTACCTGCGGGCTCTCATCGAGTTTGCGGAGCGAGGGACCGGGACCATCTCCAGTCGGGACCTGGCTCGGGCTGCAGGGGTCAATTCGGCGCAGCTGCGCAAGGACCTGTCATTTCTCGGCTCCCACGGCACCCGCGGCGTCGGTTACTCGGTTGAAGAACTGCTCGGGCACATCTCCCACATCCTGGGCCTGACTCGGAACTGGCGCGTGGTGCTCGTTGGTGTGGGAAACCTCGGTCGCGCCCTGGCGAGCTACGGGGGCTTTGCGGAGCGGGGCTTCGAGCTTGCGGCGCTCGTCGACGCCGACCCGGACACCGTCGGCCTGGAGGTGGCGGGCCAGGTGGTCGAACCGCTCGAGGATCTGCCGGAGATCGTTCGGCGTGAGGACGTGACCATCGCAGTCGTCGCCGTACCCCCTGAAGCGGCTCAGCAGGTCGTCGACCGGTTGGTGGCGGCAGGAGTCACCGCGATCCTGAACTTCGCTCCCGCTCGCCTGGACGTGCCGTCGCATGTCAGGGTCCGCCGCGTCGACCTTTCGACGGAGATGCAGATCCTCGCCTACCACGAACAGCGTCGACTGGCCGACCACAAGGTGGGAGACGCGAGGAGGGGACTGGCAGAAGGGGTGGGTCTGGGAGAGGGAGCGGTGTTGGCCTGACAAGCCCTCTCGTCGCAAGGCGGACACGAGCCCGCGGCGCTTTGCCGCGTTCTGACTACCGCCCGTTGGACAGCGGGGACGATCCAAGGCAGTCTGTATTCGACGCGTCCCCCGTCTCCGCGAGCAGAGATGTCTGTCCTCGTCGTCGGTCTGAATCATCGCAGTGCTGATTTCGCACTGCTCGAGCGTCTCGCCATTCCTGCCGACGAGCACCGCAAGGCGCTGCGCGCCCTGGTCGCTCTCGACCATGTACTAGAGGCGGCGGTCCTGTCGACCTGCAACCGTGTCGAGGTCTATGCCCACGTCTCCCGCTTCCACGCCGGACTTCACGAGGTCCTCACGTGGTTGTCCTCGCGCGCCGACATCGACCCTCATCTCCTCGAACTCGCTCATTACGCCTACTACGACGACCGTGCGGCCGCTCACCTCTTCTCCGTCGCCTCCGGCATCGACTCCCTCATCATCGGGGAGAGGCAGATTGCCCTGCAGGTCCGGCAAGCAGGGAGCGTCGCGCGCGAGGAGGGTGCGAGCGGACGGGTACTTCGCCGGCTGTTCGATCATGCCGTCCACGTTTCTCGTCGCGCTCGAGCCGAGACGGACATCGACCGGGGGGCGTCATCGATAGTCGACGTCGGACTCGACGTGGCCGCGCGCCGCTGGGGCGGATCACTTGCAGGTCGAACCGTCCTCGTCATAGGCGCAGGAACGATCGGGGCGCTCACCGGTGCCAGGCTCGTGAGTGAGGGAGCGGGGCGCGTCCTCATCCGCAACCGGAGCCCGGAGAAGGCGGATCGCCTCGCCGCCCAATTCGGGGGCGAGACGGTTTCCGAGGGCGGCCTGCGCGACGCGCTGGCGGCGGCCGACCTCGTCGTATGCTGCTCGGGCGCTTCCATGCCGCTCATCGACGTCGACCTCGTGACGGAGGTCCTGCGGCAGCGCAGCGAAGCCGCGTACGTGTCTCCCACCGGGGAGGACTCGGACTTCCGACCGCTGGTCGTGCTCGACCTCGCGATGCCCCGCAATGTCGAGGTGGCATGTGGCACATTGGCAGGAGTAACGCTCGTCGACCTCGATGCGGTACGTGCCGTGGCGGACACGACGGTCACTGGCCCGACTGTCGACGCCGTTCGTGGCATCGTCGAGGAAGAGGCGGGACGCTTTCACGCCTGGCTCAGGGCCGCCCGGATCGAACCCACCATCCGCGCACTGCGGGAGCGTGCCGAGGAGGTCCGAGCCGGGGAACTGGGACGTCTCGCCGCTCGACTGGCCGATCTCGACCCGCGCCAGCGTGAAGCGGTCGAGGCTCTGACCCGAGGCATCGTGAACACACTCCTCCACGACCCGACGGTGCGGTTGAAAGGGCTCGCGGACAAGGGAGGCGCCGAGCACTACGCCGGTGCTCTGCGCGAGCTGTTCGACCTCGATGAGTAGCCGAGCCCCGGGCGAGCTGGCCGCAGGCCGGCGGGCGGGGCGGACTGCATGAAGGCTTGGCGCATAGCGACACGACGCAGTCCGCTCGCCCGATGCCAGGCGCAAGCCGTAGCTGACACCCTCGCCACGGCGACGGGACGCGCGGCCGAGCTCGTCCCGCTCGCGACGACGGGCGACGCTCATCCGGACCGCGCGGTGCAGGACTTCAACGCGAAGGGGCTGTTCGTAGACGGCATCCGCCACGCCGTTCTCGACGGGCGCTGCCAATTGGCTGTCCACTCCTACAAGGACCTCCCGAGCGAGTCTTGTCCCGGTCTCATCGTGGGTGCCGTTCCACCGCGCGAAGATCCTCGTGATCTCCTCGTGACGCGTGAAGGTGTGGGGCTGGCCAGCTTGGCCCGCCAGGCCACGGTCGGTACCTCGAGCGCTCGTCGCCAAGCGCAGCTGCAGCGTGCCCGGCGTGATCTCGTAGTCGTGCCGCTGCGCGGCAACCTCGACACCCGGCTGCGCCGCGTCGCCGACGGCGAACTCGAAGCCGTTGTCGTCGCGGTCGCCGGTGTCCGTCGACTCGGTCCCATTGACCTGCCCCTGAAGGCCGTTCCACTCGAACACGGCGAATGCCTCCACGCTCCGGCTCAGGGGGCGCTTGCGGTCGAATGTCGCGAGGAGGACGGCGAAACCAGGGAGGCGCTGCAGCTTCTCGACGATCCCGCCACCCGCCAGCTCATGCGTGCCGAGCGCACGCTGCTCGTCCACCTTCGTGGCGGCTGTACCGCACCGATCGGTGCCCACGCGGAGCTGCGCCAACAGCAGGAAGGACCAGCCCGCATGAGCCTGCTCGGGATGGTGTCCGACCCCGGCGGCACCCATCTGTATCGGGCCAGTCACGAGGCGGCCGCGACGGCTCCCGAACTGCTCGGTCGCATGCTTGCCGAGACTCTCCTCGACATGGGTGGACGGGAGGTACTCGAGCGGCTTCGAGCTCGTGACGTCGCCGTGCCGATGGGTGGACCGTGAGCTGGGCGACCAACGGCGCCACGGCAGTGGCAAGCAGCGAGGGTCCTCTCACCGGGACCACGATTCTGGTCCCACGGACCGTCGAGCAGGCTCCGGACCTTTCGCAGCGGATCAGGAGACTCGGCGGTGAGGTGGTCGAAGCACCGACCATTGCAATCGGTCCCGGTAACCATGCTGAGCTCGCCGCGGCTTTGCGTGAGCTCGCGTCCGGTGCCTACACGGCGATCTGCTTCACCTCGCCGAATGGTGTACGAGCCGTAGCGGCCGCCCTCCCCGCCGCACGCCTCGACCCAAGCGTCTTCGACGCGCTGAACGTGGCCGCTGTAGGCCCCGGCACGGCCACGGCCCTCGGTGACGTGCTCGGGATCCGCCCCGACCTCGTCCCGCCCACGGCGACGACCGAGGCGCTCGCGGACGCGTTCCCTCCCGGCTCGGGTCGGGTGCTCCTCCCGCGGGCCGACATCGCCTCCCGGAGGCTGCCCGAGCGGTTGCGGGCGAAGGGATACGAGCCCGTGATCGTCACCGCCTACACGACCATCCCGCCCGAGCGCCTGCCCAGCGACGTGCTGGCCCGCCTCGCCGCCGGGGACATCGATCTGCTCGCATTCACCTCGTCGTCCACCGTGCGCAACTTCTCGATGCTCGTCGCGGGACGGCCTTGGTCGGGCAGCGTCGTGTCGATAGGCCCTGTAACGAGCGAGACGTGCGCCGAGCTCGGCATCGAGGTCTCGGCCGAGGCCGCCACGCACGACCTCGACGGGCTGGTCGCGGCCCTCGTCGCCGTTGCCGGGGGAGAGGTGGCGAAGGAGTCAGGATGAGCCGCAGGTGCCTGTGCACCGTCCGTTCGTAGAGCAGGCTGGAGAGGCGACGGGATAGCGTGCGCCTGACCCGGCGCGGAGGAGGCGGCTGGGGCTCAAGGAGCGTCTTCGCGACAAGCCGATCATCGGCACGGCGATCGCCGTCCAGGACCGCTACAACGAGGACGCGGCTGGCCAGTTCGCGGCAGCCATCGCCTACTTCGGTTTCCTGTCGCTGTTCCCCATACTCCTGCTCGGCCTGTCGGTGGTCGGGTTCCTGCTCGCCGGGGAACCCGATCTGCAGGCGCGAGCGACCGAGGCGCTCACGAACGCCGTTCCCGGGCTCGAAGCGGCAATCGGTGACAACATCGCCAGCCTCGTGGACTCCCGCGCAGCCACCGGGATCGTCGGCCTCCTCGGTCTTCTCTTCGCCGGGCTGCGGGTCGTCGAATCGGTCACGGTCGCGACCTCACGGATCTTCCGCGTGGAGGACGACGCGAACTTCGTGAAGCAGAAGCTGCGCAGCGTGGCGGCACTCGTCGGGCTCGGTCTCCTGGCCCTGCTCGGCGCCGCCGCGGGGGCCATCGTGGCCATCGACTTCTCCGGCCTCGTTGCGTTCCTCGTCGGCCTCGGGGGCACTGCCCTGTCGCTCGTGCTCGACACCCTGCTCTTCATCGCCGCCTACCGCGTCCTCACCGCGAAGCTGGGACCTCCTTGGCGGAAGTTGTTGCCCGGCGCGCTGCTGGCCGGCGCCGGCTGGACGGCACTGAAGATCTTCGGCTCGACGTACGTCGCCACGCAGGTCGCGAGCGCCCGAGGTGTCTACGGCAGCCTCGCGTCGGTCATCGCCGTGATGATCTACTTCTACCTAGCCGGTCGTCTTTACGTCTACGGCGCTGAATTGAACGCGGTCCGTTACGACATCGCCCGAAGCGCCGGGAGCGCTCCGCCACCATCCACTGGCCGGCGCGGTGCCGCGAGTCCGTTCGACGAGCGTGTGGCCGGGCACCGGCAGCACTTTGCGGCGACGCCGCCAAAGCCTCCGGCCCTAACCGCGACGAGGTGGCAGGGCGTCGTCGGGAGGCTCACGCCTTCTCCCTCCCGTCGCTAGGCTGGCCTCGATGTCGGGCTTCCCCCAGATCCGTCTACGGCGCTTGCGTCGCACCCCTGCCTTGCGCCGCTCGTTCGCCGAACTGCGACTCGATCCGGCCGACCTCGTCGCTCCCTTGTTCGTCAAGGACGGCATCGACGAGCCGGTTCCGGTGGCGTCGCTGCCCGGAGTCGTCCAACACACACGGGACAGCGTCCGTGAGGCGGTCAAACGTCTGCATGCGCTCGGAATCTCGAGTGTCATCCTCTTCGGCATTCCCGTCCGCAAGGACTCCGAAGGAGCCCCCGGATGGGACAGCCACGGTCCCGTCCCGTCTGCCATCCGGGCCATACGCGACGACCTCGGAGACGCCGTCGTCATCTGGGCCGACACCTGCCTGTGCGAGTACACGAGTCACGGGCACTGCGGCCCTCTGACCCCCGAAGGGGACGTGGACAACGACCGAGCCCTGGCCGGCTACGCACGGCAGGCCGTCATCCAGGCCGACGCGGGGGCGGACTTCGCGGCCCCTTCGGGCATGATGGACGGCCAGGTCGCTGCCATTCGCAGCGCTCTCGACGAAGCCGGGCATGCCGGGGTCGGGATCGTGGCATATGCAGCCAAGTTCGACTCCGGCTTCTACGGTCCCTTCAGAGAGGCGGCCGAAAGCGCTCCGCTGTTCGGAAACCGCTCCCCCTATCAGCAGCCCGCGAGCAACCGGCGCGAGGCGCGCCGTGAGGTCGCCCTCGACGTCGCGGAAGGCGCAGATGTGGTCATGGTCAAGCCTGCCCTGCCCTACCTCGACGTCATCGCGGACGTCCGGGCGGCCTACGATCTGCCGCTGGCGGCCTACCACGTCTCGGGCGAGTATGCGATGGTGAAGGCAGCCGCCGAGCGCGGCTGGATCGATGGGGGCCGCGTCTTGCTCGAGTCGCTCACATGCGTGCGGCGTGCCGGGGCGGACCTCGTGCTCTCCTATGCAGCTGCCGAAGTAGCTGAGGCACTCCACGACGCCTGACTAGTTCCCTGGCGTACAGAGACGTCCGCGCTACCGAGCTTGCCTCAGCAGGAGGAACAGACGATGAAGGTTCTCTACATCGCCTCCCGTGGAGTCAACGACCCCACGGGGGCCAGCATGCCGCTGCATCTGGCCGCGAACGGGTCCGCTGAGGTCGGCCAGGAAGTCACGCTGGTCCTTGGGGGGGACGCGACACTCCTCGCCCGTAAGGACACCGCCGACGCGGTTCATGGCGTCGGCATACCACCCGCCGCGGACCTGTTCGCGAAGCTCGCCGAACACGAGGTGCCCGTCTACGTGTGAAAGGCATGCGCGGTCGCCCGGGGGGCGACCGACGAGGATCTGGCCTGGATGAACGGCCGCTGGGCGGGCCCGCCCGACGTTGCGAAGCTCATTGCCGACCACGACCGGGTTGTGAGCATCTGAGGTCCGGGGCGGGGCGCTGAGGGCGTTCTCGCGGGCGAAGTTGGAGAAGGGGCCGTCAGCCGCCGGCGACATCCGCGACGCGGCCGGGGTTCGTGGCGAAGGCGACGTCGCTGAAGCGCTCCTCGTAAGCGGCCGCCAGGCTTCTGAGCATCTCGGCGCCGTCGCCCGAGTAGGAGGCGCCGTGCAACGCGGGGCACGGTCGGCCAGGTCGGCGAGTGAGACGTTGACGCCCGGTGGCGTCGTGGATCACCTGGGCTCGCGGGCAGGCGGCGAGGGAACTCGTTCATGCCCCGCATTCGTCCGACTCGAGATGGGAGAACGCGATCCATCGCAGCTGATCGAGTCCGACGATGCGGTCGACGGCCGCGGAGACGGCGGGGAACAGGTGGCGCATCCCCGTGTGGTAGAGCAGGGGCTCGTCCGCGTCGATCAGGAACTGGATGAACGTGAAACCGCGGGGAGGGACCACTTCCGGCGGCACGAAGGTGGAGATGCGGTAGATACGGTCGGCGATCTCGTCTATGCGAGGTTTCACGGATGCCTCCTGACCGCGGCACCGGACAAGCGTGACTCCAGCGCGATCGGTGGCAGCTTTCTCTCATCATGCGGAGCTCGTTAATCGAAGGGCGGTCCCCACGCTGGGTCACAGTCACCGATCCGAGCAGGGCTCGCGCCATAGTCGGCCGCGCCGCAGGTCAGAACCGGAGGTCAGACCCGGTATCACTGCTGATCGTGCTGGCGCTCGCACGGTGGAGGTGGGCGCTGTCGCAGTGGTGTGCCTCGAGGTAGCGAGTGCCAGGTGCGGCCATTTCGTGTGATGGTGTATTGGCCGGTGTCGGGGTCGAGGCGCTGTTTCCATTTGCGGTCGTGTACGAGCTTGTGCCAGCGGCGCAGCAGCAACGTCAGCTTGTCAGGATGATGGTCCCCGCCGTCGGCCTGCTCGACCACATGGTGAATGTCCGCCCAGGGGGCGGGGCCTGTAGATCCAGGGAAGCGACAGCCTCGGTCCCGGGCCCGTACCGCCAGTCTGGTGTCCGAGGGGATGGCGGCCGCCTTCGTCTTGGCCGATACCGCGAGGGGACGTGCCCCGTCGAACAGCACGACCCGCAGGTCCGCATCCCCGGTCAGGGCGTCGACGGTGGCGGCGCTGAGGGTGGGTAGCAGCCCGGGGGCGGCCAGCTCCACCGTCCCCGCAGCGGTAGCGGTGACGTTAGCCATGTCCACATGCGTAACCAGCAAGGGGCGCGCGGGGCGGCGGCTGTCGCCGCCGAGCCAGGCGCCGCAGATGCGCACCAGCCCCTCGGCACGCTGCTTCGCCCGGCTGGAGGCCTCGCCGGGCTCGCCCGGCTCGGCCTCGGGAGCGTCGCTGGCGGCGTCGAAGGCGTTGAGGCAGATAGCGCCGGAGACGGGGTCGAGCTCCCCGTACAGCCGCACCGATCCGTCGAACGACGGCTGGATCGACAGGAAGCTTGCCTCGACTTGGCGTTGCTCGCTGCGCTCGACCTTCCGTGCCCCGTCGACCTCGTCAGCAGCGCGCTCCACCGCCCACACCAGTTCATCCGGGGTGTATTTATCCACGAGGTCCAGCGAGGCTTCTACCCGCTCGTCGATGAGCGGCAGGTCCTCGACTTTCATGCGCCGCAGGCGGGCGACGATGCCGCGGACCTGTCCCCACGAGAGTTTCCCCTCCCCGAACAGGGTCTTGGTGGCAGGCATGCGTTCGAGCAGGCGGGCGGCTTCCAAAATCATGCGGGCGTCGGAGGAGACCATGCGGTGCTCGAGCGCCAGCAGCAGGTCCAAGGGCAGGCCTTCGATGATCTCCACCACCCCGGCCCGCTGCACCTGGCCGGCCAGGTCCACCGCCTTCGCCGTGGCCCGCTGCATATCCCGTAGCGCCTCCGACAGTTCCGCCAGCAGCCCCGCGCCCTCCGCCAGGCTCACCTCCCCCTCATGCGGTTCGGGCGGTTGAGAAGTCGTGTCGATATCCATGGAGTAAACCATACGTGTTCGCTGTGACATCTTGACCACGAGATGCCACAGGGATGTGGAAAAGGGAGTGCCGTAAGGCCTCGACAAGCGCCGTTAAGCCGGCTCACTTCGAGTAGTCATGTCCGTAGTACTTAGGGCGCGCCTTTCGAGCGCAAGAGGCCTTACCAGAGACACCACAGGCCAAGGAGGGATCTAAAAACGGTAACGCAAGATGCGGCCCATTTTACGTACGGCAGGAACGCGGGCCATGAGTCCGATCAGGACGCGATACGGCCAAGTCAAACGATCAAGTTCGGGTATTTCTGTGAAGATGATCTCGGAGTCGAATCCCAGTCGTGGCACCAGGTGCGCGAGCTCGCGTGGATCATCGATGCCCCAGCCAGCGGT